>DATKZS010000115.1:0-3459 GCA_035527835.1 bacterium | reverse complement strand
TCCGAGACTTTTCCCATCCTGTTTATCCTTAATATCCTTGTTCAGTGCTGTCCAAAATAAACGGACCGGAGAACCGCCAAGACGCCAAGAGCGCCAAGGGCGATGTTTTTATTAAATTCTCAAGCCGGCCTCCCGGCAGTTAAATCTTTCTTGGCGTTCCCGTTAGCAGGTCCGCCAAGCAGGTTGGAGTCAAGGCGATGCGTCTTTTTCCGAGACTTGCCGCCAGGAAACATCCGGTTTTACTTGGCGAACCTTGGCGCTCTTGGCGTCTTGGCGGTTTTCTGGTTCGTTTGTTTTGGGCAGCACTGTTATAATAGATATTATTATGGAAGCCCCGCCGGCCGGGGGGACACGCCTTGGTTCGGAAGGCGCTTTCCTGGAGCGGAACGGATGAAATGAAGCCCCATTCCACCATGCGTATAGTTATATTCACATTTGTTGCAATAATATTGAGCGCGGCTTACAGTATTTCCACTCTCGTCTATGTCTACTGGCGCGACCTCAATTACCAGCGGAGCATGGCCCCGGCCTTTTTTGCGGGCCTGGCGGGCCTCGTGGGGATCCGTCTGCTCCAGCGCCGCCTGCGCCCCCGCCTGACCTATCTTGCTTATCTCTCATGGCTGGTGTTGGCCGTGGTGACGGTCCCGCTGTACAGCCTGCGGCAGGACCAGGTGGACTGCCTGGACTGCGTCGGCAAAGACCTCTCTCCGGCGCGCCCGCGAGATGCCCGCTCGCCGATGCTCGTGAGCATCAATTCCGAGGCCCGCACCTGCACGGCGCTGTCCTTGGGCAAGGAAATATCAATGGAGCTCATGGTCCCGGACCGGGCGTGGTTCACCTTCGGCGTGGGGGTAAGCAAGTCGCGGGAGTCGGGAAGGTCGGTATTGATGAAATTGATGTTGCAGGGGAGGGACGGCCGGCCGGTGGTGGTGGACTCGATTACCCTGCCCCGCCTTCGGAGTGGCTGGACTGACCGTACCGTGGACCTGGCGGCCTGGGCCGGCAAGAGGGTGCGGTTGACAATTCAAGCCGCTGACCCCGCCTCTTCCGCCCCACCGGATGGCGAAGGGGATGAGGACACGGCTTACATCAGCACGCCCCGATTCATCCCGCGGCCCGCGGCCGGTTCCCGTAAGAATATCGTCCTGGTGGTGATTGATACCACGAGGTTTGACCACATTTCCCATGATCCTTCGCGCCCGGGGCTCAGCCCCCACCTGGCCCAGCTCGCCGGGCAGGGGGCCTTCTTCAAGCGGCATTACGCGCAAAGCTCCTGGACCTTGCCTTCCGTGGCCTCGCTCGTCACCTCCAGAATGCCTATCCAGACCAACGCGGTCTCCGCATATCGGCACACACTGGATCCCGGCTTGCGGACGTTGGCGGAAATCATCCGGGACCATGGCCTGCGCACCGCGGGTTTTTCCGCCAATCCATTAGTCCGGGCCGATAATGGCTTCAACCGAGGATGCGATTCCTTTTACCAGGTTAACACTCCGATACCATTAATGCATTTCTTGAACATCGGGGAAAAAGTTACTCGCCAAGCCCTGGACTGGCTCGATTCCCACGAGGAGGGCCCGTTTTTCATGTGGCTCATCTACATTGATCCCCACGGTCCTTATTTGCCGCCCCCTTCCTTCATCAACCGTCCGCCCGCGCAAGAATTGCCGTGGCTGGACCTTGGCCGCGCCCTTGTCTCCTTGTTCCCGATCCCGGGGCTGGAGAACCAGCCGAAATTCGAGTATGTGAATTATTATCATTCCCTTTACCAGGGCGAGATCCAATATGTTGATCATTGCATCGGCGATTTGCTGGAGGCCCTGAAAGAGAAGGGCCTTCTCGATCAGACCCTGGTGGTTGTCACCGCCGATCACGGCGAGGAATTTCTGGACCACGGCCTTTTCGGCCACGGGAACTCGCTCTACGAGGAATTGATCCGCGTGCCCCTGATCATTTACGACGGCGCCAAGCCGCAACCGGGAAGAGTGGTGAGCGAGGTCACGCAGAACCTCGATCTTTACCCGACCATCCTCGAATACCTGGGGATCGAAGTCCCGGCCGGGGCGCTTGGCTCCTCGCTCCTGCCACTGCTTTACGGGAGCAGACCGCAAACCGCCGGCGGCGTTGCCATGTCCGAGCTGCCCAAGATCCCGAACTACAATGACCGTTGCATCCCGACCCGCCCGGGCCTGAAAGACTTTTATCAGCGGGCGATCATCACCGACCACTACAAACTAATCGAACAGACCGATCTCAAGTCCCAGGGCGTGAAACTGGAGTGTTACGATCTCGCTGCCGACCCCGCGGAAAAACATCCGTCCTGTGTCGCCAACCCGGAAGCAATGAATGCCCTGCGCGGACGGTTGGACGCCTTCTTCGATCAATTGCCGGGGAAATTGGACATGAACGAGGCCGTTACCCAGGACAAGGAAATGCTCAAACGCATGAAAGCCATGGGCTATATCAAATAAAAGCCGGGAGGAGCCGGCGCCTGGCCCCGACATTCACTGAAATTCAGATTTCCTTAGGATCATTATTCTCACGCCCTGCATCACGTCCTCGACGGTGATGGCGGCGTGGGTGTCCTTGTAAATGACGAGATGGTTGTCCGCGAGCGGCCCCCAGACGTCGGGCCGGGAGATGGAGGCGCTGAACAGGCAGACCACGGGGGCGCCGACGGCCGCGGCCAGGTGCATGACGCCGGAGTCGTTGGCGATGAGCAGCGCGCATCTTTCCAGTAACGCGGCCACGAGGCGGAGCGGCTCCTCGATCAGCGCGATCCGGGAGGCGGTAGCGGATTTTCTGGAGGCCGCTTCCGGGGGCGGACGCGGCCGGGCGGCCGTGAGCCTGGGCGGGAAGCAAGTCGCGCTGCCCATCGGGGGAGACGCGGAGCTGCTGGCGTACGTGGGCCATGACGGGCTCATGGATTTTTCGCTCGAGCGCCGGCCGGCCCACCAGGACGAGGTGCGCCACAAGGTCATGATCCTGGCCTGCGCCAGCAAGCCGTTTTTTACTGGACCTATCAAAAAAGCCGGCGCCGATCCGCTGCTCTGGACCACCGGGCTCCTGGCCCCGGAAGCCTATGTGCTCGAAGCGGCCGTGGCCGGATGGATCGCCCATGAAAACGGCGAGCAGGTCCGCTCCCGCGCCGCCGCCGCCTACAACCGGTATCAGAAGTGCGGGATCAAGGCGGCGAGGAAGCTTTTTGCGGCCGGGTTCTGATTCATCGGATAAACAAGGGGCAGACCTTGTTCCACTAGAACTGGTTTCATAAACCCCACAAGCACCCCAGACCAGAAGATTCGGAACAAGAATGTTAAGGATAAATCCGAGACTTTTCCCATCCTGTTTATCCTTAATATCCTTGTTCAGTGCTGTCCAAAATAAACGGACCGGAGAACCGCCAAGACGCCAAGAGCGCCAAGGGCGATGTTTTTATTAAATTCTCAAGCCGGCCTC
>DATKZS010000114.1:0-21601 GCA_035527835.1 bacterium | reverse complement strand
CAGCCCACGGTGGTCCGCTCCTTTTTCCGCGCGCCCAGCGTGCGCTACGCGGCGGCATGAAAATGAGGGAAAATTGTCCAAATTACCTTGCTCCCCTTAATAATATCACTCACCCTTTCTCCATTTGGCTCATTAACAATGCTCCCGATCTGGACGAGCATTACACGGCTTTATTAAATTTTATTTGTTCTGAAATATCTACGAATTTTGGTCATGATAACCTTCTGGAAACAATTGATAATATCAATTCTATTCTCGAACGCCTCAAGCTCAATGACCGGGGCATTGTTGTTCCCGATGAAATCCTCCTTAAGGAAAGTGATTTCGCGGAAGACTGATAGAGTAGGGAGCAGGCCATAGGCCAGCCTCCCTCATCAAACCGTACGTGCGGTTTTCCCTCATCCGTCTTTCCGATGTTATTCGCCGTCAAGAGAGGTTTGAGGTTCAGAATCCAATTCTCCAATCTCAAACCTCACCTCCCCCTTTCTGAAGAATGAAAATTCAACCACCAAGACACCAAGGGAAGGAAGGGAAGAAGAAGATTTTTCCAACCACAAGACATGAAGAGCACTAAGGACAAAACCAAGAATTCTTCTTTGTGTGCTTCGTGCCTTCGCGGTTGAAACATCCCGCGCTCGCGCTAAGGCTTCGGTGGATCGGGGTGGATCGGTGGATCGGGGTCAGGTCTGGACATTAGACATTTGGTAACGTATTGAAGAGATGTTTAATCAACCCTTACAGGGTTGGCCGGTGATGATGGGATGATTTTCCAGGGTAGTCCGGGGACGGCCAACCCTGGGCTTGGTTAAGGATGCCCCTTTGGGGCAAGAGACTGGGTGGAGTCAGGAGCAGGCCATAGGCCTGGCCCCTTCATCAAACCGCAGGTGCGTTTTTCCCTCATCCGTCTTTCCGATGTTATTCACCGTCAAGAGAGGTTTGAGGTTTGTGGTTTGAGGTTCAGAATCCAATTCTCCAATCTCAAACCTCACCCCTCACACCTCATGGAAGACGGTGGTCAGGTCTCGACATTAGGCTCAGGTCCCGGGCGGGGAGATTAATTGTACGGTGGGGAAATCGGTTCGGTAGCGGGTGGGATCGCGGGTGAGGAGCGGGAGCTTGTCAACGGCGGCGTGGGCGCCGATGAAGAAGTCGGGGAGTGGGGAGCGGCGCTTTCCGCCGCTCCGGCGGTAGCGTACAAAGCACTTGCCGGCCAGGAAGGCCGCTTCCCAGGGGATGGGGCAGCGCTGGATCAGGTCGGCGGGGAGGGCCGGTTCCAGGTCCTCGATGCGCTCGAAGCCGATGGACACCTCGGCGTAGATCACCGGGTTGATCACAAGCATGTGTTCGTCGGCCAGGCGGGCGATGGTGGCGGAGGACCAGGCGAACCATTTGCGGTCGTGGGTGATGACATCGAGGAGCACGTTGGAGTCAACCAGGGCGCGGCGCATCATTCGCCCCGGGTGAGCTTCATGATCTGGTCGGTGCTCATGCGGGCTTGGCCTTTGCCGGCCAGGGCGGTGACCAGCCGCCGGCCGCGGTGATTGGCCGAGCGCTCTTTGCGGATCAGCACCTGGTTGCCGCGGAGCACGAACTCCACCTCGGTGCCGGGCAGCAGTCCGGCCCCCTCGCGGACCTCCTGGGGAATGGTCACCTGTCCCTTGCTCGTGATCTTCATGTCCAGCCTCCCTCTGGTAATAGTATTACCATCATTACTCTTACTATGTTATCCGTTGGAGGCGTTCCTGTCAAATAAAAGTCGCCCGGGCTGTCGGATGCCGCTTTGGAGTGCGTGTGGCAAGCCGCGCGCACTCCAAAGCGCGTTGCGCCGTAATTCATCTGTTCCGCAGGTTGCACCTACGGCTACTCATGTTCCCACCCCTCGCGGGGTTGCGCGAACAATGCTATACTGCGGGCGGATCGGATTTGGAATAGAGGGGGTGAAGGCGATGGGGGAGAGAGTGGCGGTGATCGGCGGGGGCGTGGCGGGGCTGACCGCGGCTTATTTGCTGCGCGACAAATATGAGGTCACGCTGTTCGAGAAGGATGGCAGGCTGGGGGGTAATGCTCATACCATCAGCACGAGCGACGGGCTGTCGTTCGACATCGCGGCGGCGGTGTTCGGGAAGAACAGCTATGCGAATTTCCACCGGCTGCTGAAGGAGCTTAACGTCGAGACGTGCAGCTTCAACGGCGGGGGCGTGACCTGGCGCAACCTTGACAGCAAGGAGACCGATGGCATCGCCTGGACCTGGCGCGGGCTTAAGGCGCAGCGGTTTGCCATGTTCTCGCCGGGGACGTTTTACGCGATCCTCCGTAGCTTCGTGAACATGCACCGGGGCAAGCGGTATTTTGAGGAGGGCAAGCTCGAGGGGCTCAGCATGAGGGAGGCGCTGAAGCTCCTGCCGCCGTTCGACCGCGACGCGCTGCGGCTGCATTTGTTCGTTCTGTGCCTGGTGTCCTCGATGTATTACGAGGACGTGATGGAGGGGCCGGCGTCGTACTTTTTCGGCAAGATGATCGCGCACCGGGACTTTTTCCTGAACCCGGTGTTCGGACTGTTCCAGGCGGCCGGCAACACGAAGAGCTACGTGGATGCGCTGGCGTCAAAGTCCGGGGCCAAGGTCATGATGAATTCCCGGATCAAGAGCGTGGCGCGGCCGGAGACGGGGCCGGTGCTGAAGATGGATGACGGGAGCGGGGAGCGGTTCGGCAAGGTCATTTTCGCCTGCAACGCGGACCAGGCGCTCCGATTGCTGGAGCAGCCGACAACGGACGAGAGGCGGCTCCTGGGCGCGTGGAAGTACCAGGACGGACCCATCGTGGTCCACAAGGACCGGTCGTCGTTCCCGGAGCAGGAGCGCTACTGCCTGTTCACGTTCCTCTACACCGAGCGCGACGGCAAGACCCACACCTCGGTCAACGGCCACATCCGCAACCTCAAAAGCGTGCCCGACGACTGCCCCTACATCAGCTCGCAACACCCCAACTTCCCCATCGCGGACAACCTCATCGAGTACAGAAAAGTCTTCCGCACCCCCATCTACGACCGCGCCTCCGCCGCCGCCATCAAGGAGCTGCCGTCATTGAACGGAAAGCTCAACACCTTTTACTGCGGCTCCCACTTCGGCTTCGGCCTGCACGAGGACTGCGTCAACTCGGCGGCGGCGGTGGCGAAGATGCTGGGGGCGGAGTGGAAATAGAAATGGAGAGGCGTTTTCATAACCCCGACAAGAAAATTTAACAAGGATATTCAGGATGTTCAGGATTAAGAAAACCGGAAATCATCCTGGAACTCCTGAATATCCTTGTTAATAGAGCCTCTTGCAAAATGTAGCGCCGCCATCTTGGCGGCAAAAACAGGCACCAGTAATATTAGGGGGTTACGTTGCCGGCAAGATGCCGGCGCTACCCCCCGGAATCTTTTTGCAAGAGGCTCAATAATCTTTTCATCCGAGATGGTTGTTCTGGTTATGAAACCAGTTCGAGCAAAGGAGGAGAGACGGATGCGGTACATGAACGTGGTGCTGGCGGCGGTGCTGGCGAGCGTGATTTCGTGGTGGCCGCAGACGCTGGTGGTGCCGGAATTTTTCACGAAGCCGAAGCTCGGGCCGCACGGCGCGGAGGTGAAGGTCGAGGTCCGGCTCGATCCGTTTGAACTGAAGATCACGGGCGACGGAAGAGCGGAGCCGCTGGACTTGAACCGCATCCGCTTCACGAGCCGGTCCGGGAACATCGCGATCAAGCTCGTGCCCGGCGAGGCCATTTACGGTCTCACCGAGCGGATCGTGTCGCGGCGCGGTCCGTCGGAGAGCCACGTGGAGGCCGTGGGCGGATTGGACCGCCGCGGCGAGCTCGTGACCATGTGGATCCTGCCGAGCGAGGCCGTGTACTCTCCGTTTTATATTTCGTCCGGCGGCTACGGCATGGTTGTGGAGGGCATGTGGCCGGGCATGTACGATCTCGGGAAGACGGAGCAGGACGTGCTGCGCGTGGGCTGGGAGACGGGGCCGGAGGGCTTCTCGTGCGTTTTCCTGAAGGGGCCGTCGTACCCGGAGGTGTTGGACCGGTACACGGAGCTGACCGGGCGTCCGATCCTTCCGCCGAAGTGGGCGTTCATGCCGTGGAAGTGGCGGGACGAGCACGCGGCGGGCGTGTTCGACACGCTGGACGGTGTGACGGTTAACGCGGAGGTTGCCGAGGACATCAAGATGTACGAGAAGCTGGGTTTCCCCAAGGGGGTTTACCTGATTGACCGGCCGTGGACGGAGGGCGAGTACGGGTGGGGCAATCTGAATTGGGACCCGGACCGTTTCCCCAACGGCGACGCCATGATCCAGAAGATGCACGAGCGGGGCTGGCGGGTGATCACCTGGGGCTCGCCGTGGGCGCTGGGCAAGAAGGAGTGGGAGTTCGGGTACCAGGCGCGGGAGCAGGGCTACATCATGGGCGACCGGTGCATTGATTACACGAACCCGGCGGCCAGGGAGTGGCATTTCAAGTTGCTGGAGGGCTTTATGAGGAGCGCGGACACCGACGGCTGGAAGCTGGACCGCTCGGACGAGTACAACCCCTCGGGCAAGGACGACATCTGGCACGACGGCCGGTCCGGGTTCGAGCTCCACAACGACTACCCGCGGCTGTACGTGAAGCTCTATCACGACGTGGCGCGGGCGGTGCGCGGCGACGACTTCATCATCAAGTCGCGTCCGGCCTATACCGGGACCACGCAGTGGAGCATCGTGTACGGCGGCGACATCCCCGGCGCGATCTATCAGGGCGCGATCGCGACGGACAAGGGGCTCCGGAGCGCCATCATCGCGCTGCAGCGCACGGCCTGCATGGGGTATCCGGTATGGGGCTCGGACACCGGCGGGTACGCGCGCTTCAAGAAGCGGGAGCTGTTCGCGCGCTGGCTCGCCTTCTCCGCCTTCTGCCCGCTCATGGAAATCGGAGGCGTCGAGTCGCACGAGCCGTGGAAGATGCCGACCCAGCCCGCGTACGACGAGGAGATGATCAATATCTATTACCGCTACACCTGGCTCCACGCCCGGCTCGTGGATTACACCTATGCCCTGGAACAGCGCGCGCACGAGACCGGGAACCCCATCGTGCACCCGCTGGTGTTCGACTGGCCGGACGATCCTCAGGTCAAGAACCTGTGGAACGAGTACATGTACGGCCCGGCTCTTTTAGTGGCGCCGGTGTGGGAGGACGGGAAAAAGGAGCGGGAGGTGTATCTGCCCCGGGGCGAGTGGATGAGCCTGTGGGACCGCTCGAAAAAATACACGGGACCCACGACCATCAGCGAGCCAGCGCCGCTCGACATCATTCCGGTCTATATCAAGGCCGACGCGTCGGACCTGTTGCCCGCTGATCTGATTTCGGGATTGTAAAGGAGACGATATGAACAGGACACTGACTGGCGCAATGGTAATGGCCCTCCTGGTTTTAGCGGCGCTCGATCTGGGCGCCGAGACCGCGGCGGTCAAGGGCGCGGGAGTGGCGTTCGAGGAGGTGAAGCTGGCGAAGAAGACGGGGTCGTGCAAAAAGGACGCGGTGGGCGACTGCGCGACCATTTCCGTGAAGTACCCGCGGATCACCCAGGCTCCGTCGGACGAGGCGCGGGAGGCGATGAACGCGGCGATTCTGAAAGTGGTGTTGCAGCCGGCGCAGGGTGAAGGGCCGGCTCCGAAGCGCGTGGAGCAGATTATGGACCGGTTCCTGGCCGAGTACATCAACTCGCGCGACCCGGAGTTTGACACGGCCTGGGAGGAGGAGTTGGAGGTCGGCGTTCAGTACAACGGCCCGCGCGTGGTCTGCCTGGGCTTCTCGCATTATGCTTACACCGGCGGCGCACACCCCAGTTCCAATCTCAACTACTTGAACCTGGAGACCGCGACCGGCAAGACGCTCGCGCTCTCCGACATCATGAAACCGGGCTATGAAAAGCAGCTCACGGCCATCGCGGAAAAGCAGTTCCGCAAGGACAAGGGCCTCGCCCCCGGCGCGAGCCTGGCCGACGCCGGCTACAATTTCGACGGCGACAAGTTCAAGCTCAACGATAATTTCGCGGTGCTGAAGGACGGGCTGCACTTCTACTACAACTTTTACGAAATCGCCTCCTACGCGGAAGGCCCGATCGAGATCGTCATCAAGTGGAGCGAGATCAAGGGCCTGCTCAAGAAGGGCGGGCCGGTGAAGCTGCCGCTGAAGTGAGGAGATACTTGGGGCTGAGGGCTTGAGGCTTGAGGCCTGGGGCTTAAGAAAGGATGGGCAGGCGCCGAGATCCGGACTCAAGCCTCAGGCCCCAAGCCTCAAGCCTTTTGGAATAGGTCGCCCGCTGGAAGCGGCCTCCCACCTTTAGGGACTCACTGGTTCATGGATGACAGGAACTCGTCGTTGGACTTGGTGGCCCCGATCTTGTCGAGGAGGAACTCCATGGCGTCAATGGTGTTGAGGGGCGCCAGGACCTTTCGGAGCAGCCACACGCGCTGGCGGGTGGACTCGGAGACCAGGAGATCCTCGCGGCGGGTGGCGGAGCGGTTGATGTCAATGGCCGGGAAGATGCGCTTTTCCATGAGGCGGCGGTCGAGCTGGATCTCGCAGTTGCCGGTGCCCTTGAACTCCTCGAAGATGACCTCGTCCATTCTCGAGCCGGTGTCCACGAGCGCGGTGGCGATGATGGTCAAGCTCCCTCCGTCCTCGATGTTGCGGGCGGCGCCGAAGAATCGCTTGGGCCGCTGCAGCGCGGCCGCGTCCACTCCGCCGGTCAAGATCTTGCCGGAAGGCGGAAGCACGTTGTTGTAGGCGCGGGCGAGCCGGGTGATCGAGTCGAGCAGGATGACCACGTTCCTCTTGTGCTCGACCAGGCGCTTGGCCTTCTCCACGACCATTTCCGAGACCTGGACGTGGCGCGTGGGCGGCTCGTCGAAGGTTGACGACACAACCTCGCCCTTGACCGAGCGCTGCATGTCCGTGACTTCCTCCGGCCGCTCGTCAATCAGCAGCACGATCAGGTACAGGTCCGGGTGGTTCTCCATGAGCGCGTTGGCGATCTTCTGGAGCATCACGGTCTTGCCGGAGTAGGGCGGCGCCACGATCAGCGCGCGCTGGCCCATGCCGATGGGAGCGATCAGGTCGAGGATCCGGGTCGTGTATTCATCGTGCTTGTGCTCCATGTTCAGCCACTCGTCCGGATACAGCGGCGTCAGGTTGTCAAAGAGGATCTTGTCCTTGGTGACCTCCGGGTCCTCGTAGTTCACGGCCTCCACCTTGAGCAGCGCGAAGTAGCGCTCGGAGTCCTTGGGCGGACGGATCTGGCCGGAGACCGTGTCGCCGGTGCGCAAGGAAAAGCGGCGGATCTGGCTCGGCGACACGTAGATGTCGTCGGGTCCGGGCAGGTAGTTGTAGGTGGGCGAGCGCAGGAACCCGAAGCCGTCGGGCAGGATTTCGAGCACGCCCTCGCCGTAGATCAGGCCGTTCCTTTCGGCTCGGCGCTGGAGGATGGCGAAGATGAGGTCGGCCTTCCTCATGCCGGCGGCGCCCTCCACGTTGATGTCCTTGGCGAAGCGCAGGAGCTCGGAAATTTTCTTGAGCTTGAGCTCCTTCAGGTTCAGATCCGAGACGTCCCTGGGCTTTTCCGGGGCCTTTTCCGGGGCGGGGGCGGGAGCGGAGGATTCGGCCGGGGTCTCTTCAGCCTTGGCCTCCTCCGGCTTCTGCTCTTCGGTTTCCGCTTTCGCGCTCTTGCTGTTGGTTTTCTTTTCTTCCGAGTTCACTTTGCTTCCACGTGGCATAACTGTCTCCTTGCATGATTAAAGATAATGATAAAACACCCCCCGAGCCGGCCAGGGCCCGGGGAACACTTAAATAATGTGCGAGAGCGATAATGACAAGAGCTTCACGGTATTGTTGGGATTTTTCCCTCTGGAAATTTTCAGAGATACCTGGACGAGTTGAAAGTCTCTGAATTGTCCGAACCCACGTCTTCAACCGCCAGTCCTTCCAAGATCTAACCTGGAACGCAAACAAGAATAGTATGGGAATCAATCTGAAAATGGCCTGGAGGATTGTCCATTAATCTAGGCAACTTCTTTTCATTTGTCAAGTCCTTTTTTCGGCGCTGTTTCCGGCGGCGTTCCCTGGAAGTAAAAAGGGCGGTTTCCGGCGGCTTTGCGGCGTCTCACCATCGCTCCGGCGCTTTAAACCAGCGCAGACGGCAGCGCCGGTAAGAATCGCGCATGGCGGCGGCCGCGGCGGGGGACAGACCAAGGAGTCCGGCCACGGTCTCCAGGATGCGTCTCGATTCCTCGGGCCCGGGCGAGCGGTCGAGGATGAGCTGGTCGAGGCGGCTGACGTAGAAGCGCATCAGGAGGTCCTCGCGGCCCGGGTCGTAAAGCATGGTGTCGGGCCGGTACTGGCGCCAGGTGATCCCCATGCGGTGGAGGATGCGGAGCACGCGGCCCAGGTCGGACGCGAATTCGACGGCCTCTCCTCTCTCGCCGGCCTGCTCTGCTCCCTTTTTCCAGGTGATCAGGGGCGGGTCCTCGCACAGGAGCAGGCCCCAGGGGCCGGAGGAAGGGCGGATGGCCGCGCGAGCGGGCACAAAGGGAACGCGCCGGCTGTAAAGATAGGGCGAGTGGCCGAGCGCGGTCCGCGCGTCGCACCAGACGCCCTTGAGCCGGAAGCTCAGGCCGGGGGTCTGGGGCTCCCACGAGCAGACCAGGCCGTCGGTGCGGGACCGTTCCATGCACGCCACCGCGGCTTCGAGGAATTCCCGGTGCAGCGTAAGGTACGAGCTGACCAGGCAGCCCCGGATGCGGTACTGCCGGTAGCTGGAGTTTTTCGTCTCGGCCCAGATCCTGTCTTCCCGCGCGCGCTTGCGGAAATTGATCTCGGAGAGAAGCGCGATCCCGGCGGCGGTCTTATGGAGCTCGTCCGCGGCGAGTCCGGCGTTTCTGAAGTAGCGGCGGAGGAAGCGGAGCCGGTCGGCGGCGGAGCCGATGAATCCGAAGGTCTGGTCAATCTTGGCGAGGTTGGCGATGCGCTCGGATCGGCTTAATGCGCGGCGCTTGATGAGCGCGCGCTCCAGGTCCACCAGGCGCATGTCGCCACGCGGGCCCACCATGATGCTGTCGGGCTTGAAGTCGCGCTGGAGCACGCCCTGGTCGTGCATGAGCCGGATCAGGTCGGCGAAGGCTTCGATGAAGGCCCGCCGCGCGGCGTGGCCTTCCGTCCCGGCGTCGAAATTTTCCGTGAACCATTGGTCGAAGTCGCGGTAGCCCTCAAGGTTTTCCTGGACCAGGTAATCTTCCAGGAGCAGGCCCGCGACCCGCCGCTCGCCCATGGCCAGGTGCCGGGCGACCGGCAGGCCCAGGGCTTCCAGCCGTACGCCCATCTCCCATTCCTGGCGGGTGCGGGAGTTGCGGACCAGGTGCTTGAGCTGCTTCGTGAACCGAGGCTTTGAATAATGCTTGACGAACGCGGCGCGGCCGCCGCCCTTTTGCAGGGGCATGGTCCAGATGGTGCGCCGGCCGCCGGTCTCCTTGACCGCGCGCGCGCCCGGCCGGGACCTGGCCGAGGCAATTCTCTTCTCGATCCCCGCGGCCTTGTCCTTGAACTCGGAGCGCACGCGCCAGGTCCAGCGCCCGCTCCGGACCACCGCCACGTCATCGCTTCCGCGCGCCATGATCAGCGCTCCCCCGCGAGCGGCACGGCGCGGTCCGCGTGGGTCACGCGGCGGGCCGGAGCGCCGTTCTCATACACGATCTCGTAGCGCGGGTTTTGCAGGTATGGCTTCATGAGAGTCGGATACTCGCCCCAAGCGCCGCCGATCTTTTCATAGCGCTTGATGCGTCCGGTCTCGAAGAAGAGGGCCATGCATTTTTTGACCCGTTCTTTGGGGTCATCGGTGCCCCAGTATTCGGCGAGCCACTGGCTGCAGGTTTTCGGGCTGCCCGGGTTTTCCTGGCGGAACTTCCACCACAGGCTTAAGGTGGCGCGGCCGGCGATTTTTTCATCGGGCTTGAGGCCCTGCAGATGGTGGAAATAGACTCGGCGGTCATCGGGATTGGCCATGGGCCCTATGTGCATGACGCGGCGGTGGGCCTTGAGCACCAGGTTCTCGTAGTGCGGCGCCATCTGGTGCGTCCAGCGGCGGTTGCGGAAGAGGTAGCGCTCGAAGCAGAACTCGATGTCGTCGGGCGGCCCGTAAAAATAGTGGAGATGGTCGCCGAAGAGGTTGGGGCCGCCGATGCGGAACACGTCCGCGCGGTGGCGGTACTCGCCCCACAAGTCCTTGAGCTCCATGATCGAGAAGAGCTGGTCCGTGCGCGCGATGAAGTCGCCGTCCCATTTGAACACCCAGCTCTTGGTCGCCCGGCCGAACGAGAAGTTGTACAGGTCGCTGGTCTTCACCTTGACGCCGTCAATCTCCGGGAAGGTGAAAATTTTCAGCTTCTCGATGCCGTAGCCTTCTTTAAGCTCCCGGACCATCCGCAGCGAGCCGTCGCTCGATCCGTTGTCCACGAAAATGATCTCGTCCGCGAAGTCCAGGATGGAGAGGATCGAGAGCCGCACCCAGTCGGCCTCGTCCTTCACCCGCATCACGCAGCTTATGCCCTCTTCCCTGGGGGGCCTTTTCCAGAAGGTGAACATCAGTACAGACAAGATACATTATTCCAGGGCAAGATTAAAAGCGTACAAAAATCAAAGGCGTTATTTCGTCGTTCAAACGTCTTGGTTCAGAGAATTGGGAGACAGGATTAACGGGATTTACAGGATATTCGGAGTCCGCCTTTTCTTTTTCTCATCCTGTAAATCCTGTTAATCCTGTCTCTGAAAAATATTCATGAATCCAGGCGCCCCTTCACGGCGGAAGGAACATGCCAGCGGCTTCAGCCGCGATCCTTTAGCAGCGTCCTGATCCATCCTCCCCATAGCTTGGGCTCCCAGGGCGCGAGCGTGAGCGCCATTTTGTAAAAGCGCCCGGCGAGCTCCCTTTCCCCGAGCTGCATCATCCACCGGCCCTGGTCCGCGAACCAGGCGTAAGGATTCTTCATGTCCCACAAGCCGCGCAGGTTGAGAAGGGTGAGCGCCTCCGGCCGCCGGCGCAGGAAGCTGTCCAGGAGCGCCAGCGCTTTGCGATAGGCTTGGGCAAGCTCGGGTTGTTTCGGGGCGGAGAGAAGGAAAAGCCCGCGATGCATGTAGAGCACGACGTTGTCCCAATAGTATTTCTGGCGGAGGCGGCGGTAGGTGAGGTTCACGTCGCCCGGGCGCTCGCGGACCTCGGCGGTGATCTCGGGCAGGTGGTGGAACGGGAAATGCTCGGCGAGCCGGAGCCACATTTCCCAGTCCTCGGCCAACTCCAGCGACTCCATGAACCGGCCGACTTTCTCAAAACACGGCCACCGCGCCATCAGAAAAATGGTCAACGGATTGGTCTGGAAGAGCACGCCCGGCTTGTAAGCGTCGGCCCGGACGTCCCTCTTGGCCGCGGGCGCGTGCGTTCCATCCGGCCGGCGAGCATGGATCGCAACCCGGTAATCCGCGTACACCACCGGCGCCGCCCCCGGCTGGCTCAGATATGAAACCAGCGTGGCCAGATGGTGCGGGTACACAATATCATCATCATCCACCCCGGTCACGAACTCGCCATGCGCCATGCCAAAGGCCGCGTTATAGGCGCGCACGTGGCCCCCGTGCGGGAGCATGACGTAGCGGGCGCGGGCCAGGCCGCTCTCCCGGACGATCCGCTCACTCGCCGGATCGCCCCCGTCGTTGACCACGATGGTCTCGAAATCCGTGAAGGTCTGAGCCTTCAAGCTCGCCAGCGCCTCTCTCAGAAAATCGGGCCGCTTGTAGGTGCAGACGATCACGCTCACCTTGGGTCTCGAGCCAGTACCCTGATCCCCGTCCAGGTCTCGACGCTCCCACTTCGGGTCAAAGGCGGAGCTGAGCTCGTGGGCCTTTTCCAGATAGAGCCGGTTGAGCCGGACGGCAAACGGAACAGTATCGAAAGCGGGGAGTCTCTGGAAAGTTTCCACGCCGGCCTTCATGTCGCCGGCTTGATGCCGGGCCAGAGCCAGGTCGTTGATGAGCCAGGGATCGGCGCCGCTTGCGCCCAGAGGCTCAAGCAGGTCCGCGGCCTCGCCCCATCGGCCCTCCCTCATGGCCGTCAGCGCCCTATGATGCTCCGCCGCGCCGTCCGTCATCGGCCTTTCCCCTCCTCCGTCGCTTCCCGAGGTCCGGCGATCACCCGGTCTCTGGCACCGGCCCGGATCACCAGCCGGAAAAATCAAATCCCTGGATCGCCAACTCCAATTCCCTCCGAACCTCTCCTCCAGTCCGGAGAAATCAACGCCCCGGTCCCGAAGCGGCCGAAGCGTAGAAATAATGTACAGCAAGCCCGTAATCCCGTCAAGGCGGCCGATCATGAGCTTCCCGGACCGCGGTCATTGCGCTTTCTTCTCCCGGACGACTTCCTCATAAACCCGGATCAGGCGGTCGGTAAGCATGTCCTGGTTGAAATTGGCCGCGGCCCATTCCCGGGCCCGCCTTCCCATTGCCAGCCTCTCCTCCCGATGCTCCATTAAATACCTCACCCGCTCGACCAGGGCCTCGGGGCTGTGGGGCGGCACGAGAAATCCGGTCTCTTTGTCCTTGACCGCTTCTGGCAGACCGCCCACGTTGGTGGCCACCACGGGCAGCCCCGTGGCCTGGGCCTCGGCCGCGGCCAGTCCGAACGACTCGCTGACGCTGGGCATGAGGAAGAGGTCGGCGCGGGCCAGCTCCTCCCTGCACCCCTCGCGGTCTTTGGCGCCCGCCAGGACGACGTGGCCGTCGAGCCGCAGGTCCTTGATCGTCTGCTCGACCTCGCCGCGCATCTTGCCCCCGCCCACGATCCGGTAGGAGATGGTGACGCCTTTATCGAGAAGGGCACGCACCGCTTTTAGCGCATCGCCCAGGCCCTTGGTCCAGTCGAGGCGGCACACGGAGACAATGGCGCACGTGCCCTGCCCTCTCGCGCCGCGGTCAACGAAGCTGAAGAATTGCGCGTCCACCTCCGGGTAATGGATCGTGATCTTGTCGGCGGGAAAACCGAGCCGCACGGCCTGGTCGGCGAGGTATCGGGATGAGGCGAGGAAGCGCGCGGCCATCGTGAACAGGCCCTGATAACTCTCTTTGTGCTCCGCTCCCGCATAAGTGACGTCATGGCCCAGGAGCGATACGATGAGCGGCGCGCCGATCACCCGCGCGGCCCCGCCGTAACGCGCGGCCATGTAGCCGTAATGGGCGTGCACCACGTCAAAGGCGTCGCGGGTGAAGGGAAGCGACTTGATGAGGCGGAGCGCCCGGCCGGCTCCGTCCCCTGCCCCTTGCGCGGTCCCTTTCCAGGCGCGGGCGATCCGGGCCGGACTTGCCCCCGCGGCCTTGACCGCCCGGCTTACGTCGCGGCCCCGGACGCGGTCCCAGGCCGGGAGCTTGATGACGCGGGAAACATCCACGCGCGCGAGCAGGTCCGGGTGCGGGGCGCTGTCTTGCACCGCCTGCGAGAACACCGTTACCTGGTGGCCGCGGGCCGCCAGCTCCACGACCTTGCCCAGGATGAAGGTCTCGGACCGCTCGGGGAAAGACTCGGTGATGAACGCGATTCTCATGCCTCGTCTATTTTGCCACATTCCCGGCCTCAAGACTATCGCGTTAGATTATTGCATAATGGCCGGACTTGGCGTGGGAGCGCCCTTCCGGGAGCGATTTTAACGGTGCCTCGATCAGGCATCGCGCCCGGAAGGGCGCTCCCATGCCAAGTTCCATGTTAAGACCTGACTTTTGCGAAAAAGGTTGCGGATAACTTGACAAACGCCGCGAAAAGTACTACGTTACTATTGTTGATCGTCAGGATGGAACATTTTCGGCCTTTTGCTTTTTGGCTCAACCCGCCGAATTTTCCCGCCTTGATCCGATCTGTTGGTCCATATTGACAATTTCGGCAATCGGTTTTCGGTCCACATTGAAACAGGCATCTGAAAAGAAAGCGAGTTAGTCAGGCAAAGGCGCCGGAGCTTATCCGGCAATGGCATGGTTGATTGTTTGCAAAGGAGAAAAAGATGAGTGTCAATTTGTACGTTGGTAATCTGAGCTATTCCTCGACGGAGTCCTCGGTGCGGACGCAGTTCGAGCAGTTCGGTGAGGTCACCTCGGTGAACCTGATCGCCGACAAGGAAACCGGACGCCTTCGCGGTTTCGGCTTTGTCGAGATGGGGACCGACGAAGCGGCCAAGGCTGCCATCGCGGCCCTGGATGGCAAGGAGATGGACGGCCGCGCCATTAAGGTCAACCTGGCCAAGCCCAAGACCGATCGCCCCCGTACCGGCGGCGGCGGTGGTGGCGGTGGCGGCGGGCGCCGTGGCAGCGGCGGCGGCGGCGGGCGCTGGTAAGCCGGCTGCTGAAAAAGTTTATCTGTAATTTCCGATAAACAAATTAAAGAGGGGCGTGGAATTCCGCGCCCCTCTTTTTGCGCCCAAAAACGAAGATATATAACAAGGATTCACAGGATGTTCAGGATAACTTCTTTAAATTCCATCCTTTTAATCCTTAATATCCTTGTTTCTTCTGACCCCGCTTTTCATGGGGTGAGGATGAGGGTTGACTCCGCCGCTTCCATGATTTTTTCCGGCCGCATCTCGGCTCTCATGTATCGGCTGTTGTAGAAGAGGGTGTGCTGGTCGCGGTAGTGGGGCGAGAGCCACTGTCCGGACTCGGAGCCGTCAATGACCAGGAGGGCGTGGTCGGGATCGCCCATGTCAATGATGTGGCGCATGACCGGCCCGCCCAGGCACATGTACTGCCGTTGGCCGAAGCCCATGGGCGAGGCGTTCCTGATGGTGTTGCCGCCGCCGGGGTGCGGGAACGGGCCGATGCTCATGTCGGCGAGCGGGCCGAAGCCCATGGGATGATACCACTTGAGGGTGTGGATCCTGCCCCACTGCCACTGCTCCATGTCCTTGCCCATGGTTTTGGTGAGCCACTTGACCGCGTCGCCCAGCGCTCCGACCAGGGCGTCATTCACGCCCTCCACCTTGCCCCGGGTCCGCTTGTCGTCAAAAAATTCCGTCTCGCCCCGGAGCACCCACATCTGCACGGCCTGGCCCGCGGCGCCCTTCACGTACTGGTCGTAGTCCTTCCGGTCGAATTCGTCCTCCAGCACGCGGTCGGTCAGGTGGCGCATGGTGTCGTAGAAAATGGAGGTGCCCGCGCTGTCAATGGTGGCCTCATGGTCCCATACCCGCAGGATCCTGGCGGCCTCCAGCAGCCGGGCATCCTTCACTCCCTTTTCCTGCACCGCCTTCAGGATCAGCGGCGCGAAGACGTCGGCCTGCTTCACGTGCACGTCGTTCTGGATCATGCGCATCTTGTCCACGGTAATGGGCTTATACTTCTCGATCAGGTCCTCGATGCGCCAGGCGCGCCAGCCGTCGTCGTAGTTGGTGCCGAACACGTAAGGGTACCAGTCGGCGTTGACGACCTCGTTGTTGGCGGTGGCCATGTAGCCGCGCTCCGGGTCAAAGGCCTGCGGGACTTGATCGAGCGGGATGAAGCCGGTCCAGTCGTACTCTCCGCTCTCGCCCGGCGCCGGCACGATGCCGATGCCCTTGCCCCGCACCGGCACCAGGCCGCCGGGAAGATACGCGATGTGCCCGTCCGCGTCCGCGGCCACCCAATTCATGTTGAGCACCACGTTCTGCGCCATGGCCCTCTTGAAGTCCGCGATGCCCTGGCCCCGCATCAGGATGCCGAACATCTTGGCCTCGTTCATGACCGTAAGGTTCTGCGGGCCGATCTCGCGGAGCTTCTGCTGGAAGCCCTCGATGGTGGGCGTCTCCAGGAACTTCTCGGACATCTTCGGGTCGCGGCAGAAGTCCCATCCCACCCAGCGTAGCGCCAGCGGCGGCGTGTCCTGGGGAAGGTCCGGGACCATGTCGTTGATCACCGGGCCGTGCACGGTGTACCGGATCTCGATCTCCTTTTCCCGGTAGCGCCGGTCGGGTCCGGTCTGGATCGTGCCCGGCCGGATGCGGATCGTCTCCTTGCGCACCATGAAGTCGCGCCACTGGCCCTGGTAAAGGTACTGGCCGGGATGGTCGGGCGACACGGTCTCGACGAACAGGTCCTGGGTGTCCGCGCAGGTCACGGTGGCGCCCCAGGAGAGCCGGCGCGAGTGGCCCATCACGATGTAGGGCTGGCCCGGGAACACGACCCCGTAGGCGTCGTAGCCCGCGCCCTTCAGGTGCATGGCGTAGCACAGCGACGGCTGCATGTGGACGAGGTGAGGGTCATTGGCCAGCATGGCGGTGCCGGTGGCGGTGATCCCGGGTCCGGCCACCCAGTCGTTGCTGGCCCAGATGTTGGGCAGGCCCAGCGCCCCGCGCAGGCCGAGGTCGGCGCGGGCGATGGTCATGGCCGCGTCGCCGGAAAGCCCCTTGATCTCGGGGAGCGCTCCGGGCCGGGAGAGCAGCGGAAAGGGCTCAGCCAGCCGGTTCTTGAGCATCTCTTTGGGCACGACGGCGGGACCCATGAAGTCGTGGACGGGCAGGATTTTCATGGCCAGGTCCGGGCCGTACTTCCGGATGAGCGCGTAACGCAAAAGTTCCTGGTCCAGGTTGGCCGTGAGCATGGAGGCCTCGAACCGCGACATGCTGATGACGTCGGAAGGACGGAACGGAGCGGGCTCGTAATAGAGCACCTGGAACTCGAGGGGCAGGCGGCCGCGGTTCTGCCCGATAAAGGCGTTGATGCCGTCGCAGTAGGCCTGGATCTGGGATAGCACCTCGGGCTGAGTCTCCTGAAGCAGGGCCTCGCCCATGAAGCCCAGGTAGCGGATGCCCATGATCCTCATGCGCTTGTCAATGCCCAGGGTGGAGATGGGCATGCCCATCACGGACTCGCTCCCGATGCCCGCGTCCCCGAACATCTCGGCCAGCGCGCCGGTGGACAGCGCGCGGAACAGCGACATCTGCCACAGCCGGTCCTGGGCCTGCACGTAGCCGTCCGCGAAAAACAGGTCGTGCTCGTTCTCGGTGAAGATGTGCGGCACGCCCCACTGGTCGCGATACACCTTGACCTGGCCCTCGAGTCCCGGGACCCGGAGCGTGCCAGAGACCTGGGGGAGCGTGGGATTCTTCTCATATTCGGGCATGGGCCGAACCGCGCAGCTCGTGAGCGCGATGACCACTGCTAACAAAAACGACCTTACAACTGACCGCCCGTAAATTTCCATTTACTTCTCCTTGTAAAATTTTCATTTCATTTAATCATGGTTTTATCCAGCGCGCCAGGATTTTAATTTCATAGGGCCGGAGCCGGAGCGCGGCGCGGAAGGCGGCCCTGGCCTCGGGGCGCAGTCCCTCCTCGCTGAGCCTCTTGCCGAGCGTGTAGAACATGGCGTAATAAGGCTCGGAGATGAGCTTGCGCAGTTCGAGGCGCCGCATGAACAAGTCGTCGCGGCCTCTGGTCATCAAGCCCTCCAGCGCCCGCTGGAGCGCGTCGCCGCTTCCGCTCGTCCCGTCCGCGAAGCGCGCTCCGGTGAGGGGGAAGAAGCCGTGGAGGAAGCTCACCAGGTTGCGGTAGTAGTTCCTGGGGATGGCGAAAGAGCGCGTCATCTGGGAGCGGTCTGACTTTTCGCGGAACTCGCCGGTGACTTTTTTTACATGGAGGAAATCGTAGCGGCGGCTAAGGCGCGTGAAATAGTCCCAGTCCATGGCGCGGAGGATGTGCTCGTTGTAAAAGCCCACGGTCTCCAGGGCCTCGCGGTGGTGCGTCAGGTTGCACACCGGCGCGATGGTCGAGTAGCGGAAAATTTCGCGCGAGAATTCGTGCGAGTAATCCACCGCCCTCTTCACCGTTACCCACTCGTCGCCTCGCTTCTCCTGGATGGCGCGGTAGAAGTCGGTGTACACGACCTTGACCTCCGGCCGCCCGCGGAAGGCGGTTGCGACCGTGGCCAGGTGGTCCGGGTAAAAAACGTCGTCGTCGTCGAGCTGGGTGATGTATTCGCCCTTGCCAAGCGCCATGCCCGCGTTGCGGGCGGATGACAGGCCGCCGTGATCGGCATAGACGTAGCGCACCCGCGGGTCCGTCAAGTATTCGCGCATGGTATGCTCGACCTCGCGGCCGCCGCCGTCGTTGACCACGATCAGCTCCCACTCGGCCATGGTCTGCGCGAGCACGCTCGCGATGCTTTCCTTGATGAGATCGGGCCGGTTAAAGGTCGGCATGACCACGCTGATGAGGGCGCGGGACGGCCCCTGGCCCAGCGTGTCCCGGATCTTGCTCCTCGGGTCCGGCGGCGGCGCGCTCCTCACCTTGGCGGCCTCGGCCACGTAAAAACGGTTGACGCGCGCGAAGCCGTTAGCCGGCTCGCGGCTGAGAACGCCGTCCAGGAGCGCCAGGCCCGATTCGGGATCGCCGGTCATGGAACGGCAGAGGGCGAGGTCGTTCGCGATGATCCACGGTCCGCCCGCCTCCGTCAGCGGCTCAAGGATCGCGCGCGCCTCGTTGAACCGCTGGGCTTCCATTTCCCGAAGCGCCTGCTTATGTGCATCGGTCAGGATCATTTTCGCGCGCCCGCCAGCTCCTTTAAATACGCCTCGATCTCGTCCAAAATTTTCGCGGAGTCCAGGTTCTGCTCGGCCCAGGAGCGGGCCGCGGTGGCGAGCCTCTGGGCGAGCTCCTTGTCAATGATGATCCGCTTGATGGCCCGGGCCAGGGCGCGCGGGTCTTCAGGGGGCACGAGCAGGCCGGTCTTTTCATGGACGATGAGCTCGTCATTTCCGGGGATGTCGGTGACAACGATGGGCGCGCGCGAGGCCATGGCCTCGGCCAGAGCGTTGGAGCGGCCTTCCATGCGGCTGGGGAACACGAACACGTCCAGCGCGGCCAGGAAACTCGGAATGTCCTCCACATGGCCCAGCAACACCACGCGGTCGGACACCCCCGCGTCCTTGGCCATCTTTTTCAGCAGCGGGAGCTCTGGTCCCCGCCCGGCAATGGCCGCGCGGAAGGCCACTCCCTCTTCCGCCAGCATGTTGAGGGCGAGGATGAGGAGGTCAAAGCCCTTTTGCGACACCAGCCGGCCGGCGGCGCCGATCAGCGCCTCCCCCTGGTTGGGGAGCAGACGCTCGCGGAACGCCATCCGGTCCGCATCGTTGAAGCGCGCCAGGTCCACGCCGTTCGGGAAGGTCCGGATGCGGCCGGGAGCGATCCCGGACTTTTCGCGGAACACCCGCGCCACGGCCTCGGCGTTGGCGATCAGGTCGGTGACGAAAAAGCGGTAGGTGATCTTGTCGCGCCACGAACCTTTGAGGAAGGGCCAGCCCTTGCGCTGGACGCGTACCTTGATCCCGGCCAGGAGGGCGGCGGGCGCGATGATGCGGCACTCGCGCTGGTCGTTTAACAGAATGAGGTCCGGCCGCTCGCGCCAAAAATATGCGAGCGCCTGGAAAAATGATGACAGGTCGAGGTCAAAGGCCATGGGGAGCGTGGTGACGCTCAGGTCCTCTTCCCGGGCCTTCTGGGCGAGCGCGCCGGGCCGGAGCAGCATCGCCACCTGGTGGCCGCGCCCGCGCAAGGCCAGGGCGGTCCGCAGGTGCCACAGCTCGGCGCCGCCGAGGTAGGGGCAGGAGTTGACGAAGGTGATCTTCACGACGCTTTACTTTACACCACTCTTGTCCAAAATAGGAGCTAAGAAAACCGCCAAAGCGCAAAGAACGCCAAGAATCGCCAAGTAAATCCTTTTGTTTCTTTATGGCGGGACTAAAAAACAGCTCTAGGGCTTTGGCCCCAACCTGCTTGGCGAACCGGCCGACGGGAGCGCCAAGAATGAATCATTTGGCCGGAAGCTGGATTGAGATTGAAATAAAATCATGATTCTTGGCGTTCTTGGCGCCTTGGCGGTTTTCCGGTCCGTTTATTTTGGACAGCACTGACTTTACACATATCCTGAATGCGGAGCAAAAGCGCGTCGGAGCGATTGGAGGCGCGGAAGATTGTTGTTATCATCTTCACCGACGCGGCTTTCCCCGCCCGCGCGGCCGCTCGCGGAAAATTAATGGACCTTACAGCCGTCATATCCTTCGTGGCCACGGTGGTGATGCTGTCACTCTCCGGGGTGCTGATGCCGGGTCCGGTCACGGCGGTGACGCTCACCGGCGGGGCCAGGAGCCCGCACGCGGGGGCGTGGGTGGCCATCGGCCACGGCGTTGTGGAGCTGCCGCTGATGGCGCTGATTTATTTCGGGGTGGGCGCGCTGTTCAAGATCGCGGCGGTGAAGGCCGGAATCGGCCTGGCCGGCGGCGCGGTGCTGCTGTGGATGGGGGCCGGGATGCTGCGCGACTATCAAAAGGTGGAAGCGCCGGGTGAGGATAACGTCCCGGGGAAAAACCGGTCGCCTTTTGCGGCGGGCATGGTGCTCTCGCTGGCCAATCCCTATTTCCTGGTGTGGTGGGCCACGGCCGGCGCGGCCCTGTGCACCCAGTCGTTCCGGTTCGGACTGATCGGCCTAGCCATCCTGGCCGTGTCCCACTGGCTGTGCGACCTGGTCTGGTTATACGTCCTCTCCATCATGTCCTTCCGCGGCGGCAAATTCTTCGGCCGCAGGCTCCAGCAGGGAGTGTTCATCGTCTGCGGCCTCGCGCTCTTCTACTTCTCCGGCTATTTCCTCGCGGGCGCGGTGCTGTCCATCATTTAGGCGGCCTCCTGGGGCGTCCGGCTCGTTCCGGCGCGTCCCGTAATTGCCGGGGCACGGCATCAATGATATGTTTAAGACAGGATTAACAGGATTTACAGGATGAGAAGAAATTAAAGGCGCATTCCGAACATCCTGTAAATCCTGTTAATCCTGTCTTCAAATTTCAGAGCAGGAGTCATTGATCCGGCGCCGGCCGATCAGGCGCAGGCGGTGAAGGAGTTTGCGATGACGGGCACGAAGGACAAGCGCTCCCGGCAGAAGATGCAGGAGCAACTGGGCGATAAGTTCTTGGACCTATTGATCGCGCAGGGCGTGCATCCGGAGGACCTCCCGGAGGACCTGAAGGGTGTAGCGGTGCACATCCCGCAGGTGAACTTCGACGTGCCGCTGGAGCTTAAGGTACGGGCCAAGATGGGCCCGCCGCCGTACGCGGTGCGGGCCAAGTACATCGAGGACCTGGTGGAGAAGCTGGAGCGCGACCTTGAAAAGCAATGGCGGGACTTGGCCGAGGCCATGGCGGAGCGGACGGAACATTTTAAAAAGGTCTGGACCGCGGTGGTCGAGACGCTGGAGCTTGACGAGCTGAACGCGCTGATCAAGGAGCACAACACGTTTTATCCGATCGAGGCCAACCTCCAGCCGCATCCCGAGACCGGACAGATAATGATGGGCGCCACCCCGTGGAAGCCCAAGAAAAAAGTGAGCGCCGCGGACCTCCTTAAGAAATTCCCGCCCGAGCTGGAACGTGCATTGGAGGGCTGAGGTTGCGGCCGAAGCAGGAGCCGGCGTGGGAGCGCCCTTCCGGGCGCGATCACGGGCCACTAAATACGCGGATCGCGCCCGGAAGGGCGCTCCCAC
>DATKZS010000113.1:0-14896 GCA_035527835.1 bacterium | reverse complement strand
CGGAGAACCGCCAAGACGCCAAGAGCGCCAAGGATTATTTTTAAACACGATTTTAAGAGGGCTTGGGTGCGAATGTTTCTTGCTTGGCGCTCCCGTCGGCCGGTTCGCCAAGCCGGTTGGGGCCAACGCTCCGGAGCTGTTTTTTGCCGGGCCTCAAAGAAACATCATGATTTACTTGGCGATCCTTGGCGCTCTTGGCGTCTTGGCGGTTTTCTTACGGCCTATTTTGGACAAGAGTGTTTTCTTATGGGAGATAGTTCCGAGGGTTATGAAACCAGTTCCAGTATCCTGCGCTAGAGGCTATTCATAATAGGGCTTGCTGATCTCTTCCCATTGGCCGCGGGCTTTGAGGATGAGCTCGGCGGCTTCGCGGACGGCGCCTCGTCCGCCGGGTACGGATGCGATCCAGTCCACGATTTTCTTCACCTCGTCAATGGCGTCGGCGGGCGCCATGCTGAGTCCCACTCTCCTCAATAACGGCAGGTCGTGGTAGTCGTCGCCCATGTAAGCGACCTGGCCGGCGGGCACTCCGGAGGTTTTGAGGAACTCCAGAAACACGGGCAGTTTCTTGAACGCGCCCTGGATCACGGTCTTGATGCCGAGCTCGTCGGCGCGGGCCTGGGTCTGGGGGCTTTGGCGGCCGGTGATGACGGCGATCTCGATGCCGGCGCGCTGCAGCCACTTGATGGCGGCGCCGTCCTTCACGTTGAACATCTTGATGGCCTCGCCCTCGGCGCTGTAATAGAGGGAGCCGTCGGTCATCACGCCGTCCACGTCGAGGATGAGCATGGTGATACGGGAGGCCTTATCGAGGATTTTCTGGTCCATGAACAACTCACGACTTCAGATATTTTTTGACGGGATTAACAGGATTTACAGGATATTCGAGAAGCGCTTGATTATTTTCATCCTCCATCCCGTTAATCCTGTTGATCCTGTCTGAAAAATTTCTGTTCGGGTCCATGACGCAGTGCCCACCGATGTGGCCTGCCTTTATTTCGCCTCTTCAGGGCTTAAAAGGATATTGGGCACCGATATCCCAGGGTAGGCCGAAGACGGCCAACCCTGGGCTATCTTATCGCCCTTTCAGGGCTAAAGAAAAAAAGCCGAACGAATCCAGGCGATGCACTAGAAGAGCTCAGGATACGTACACTTGATCATCTCCATCACGGCCTGCTGGTTGAATCCGAATTTTTCGGCGAGGACCTTGTAGGGCGCGGATGCGCCGAAGCGGTCCATGCCGATGACGAGGCCCGCGAGTCCGGTGTACTTGTGCCATCCCATGGAGACTCCGGCCTCGATGGCCACGCGGCGGGCGCATGAGCTGGGCAGGACCTCTTCGCGGTAATCCTTGTCCTGCGCCTCGAATTTCTCGAAGCAGGGCATGCTGATGACGCGGGCCTTCACTCCGGCCGCCCGCAATTCCTCGAACACCTCGATCGCCACTCCGACCTCGGAGCCGCTGGCCATGATGAGGAGGTCGGGGGCCACGTCGCCGCCCAGGGTATAGGCGCCCTGGTCGAGGCCGGAGGCCGGGCCGTACTTGGCGCGGTCAATGGCGGGCAGAGTCTGGCGCGAGAGGATGAGGGCGGTGGGTCCGTCCTTCCTGGCGACGGCCTGCATCCATGCCATTGCGGTCTCGGCGGCGTCGGCCGGCCGGATGACGTGGAGGTTCGGGATGACGCGGAGCGCGGCCACCTGCTCGACCGGCTGGTGGGTGGGCCCGTCCTCGCCGACGAAGATGCTGTCGTGCGTGAACACGTAGATTACGCGGAGGCCCATGAGGGCGGCGAGGCGTATGGAGGGCCGCATGTAATCGCTGAAGACGAGGAAAGTCCCGCCGTAGGGGACAAGGCCGTAAAGCGCCATGCCGTTCATGAGGCCGGCCATTCCGTGCTCGCGGATGCCGAAGTGGAGGTTACGGCCGGAGAAGTCTTGTTTGCTGATGGACTTGGCGCCCTTGATCATGGTGTTGTTGGAGGGCGCGAGGTCGGCGGAGCCTCCGATGAGCAGGGGCAGCTCCTTGGCGAGGGCCTGGAGGACGGCGCCGGAGGCCCTGCGGGTGGCGACGGGCTTAACGTCGAGCGCGGCCATGACTTTTTGTTCGAGGTCCCGGGGCAGGTCGCCTTTTTGCATGGCCTCGAAGATCTTGGCGCGCTCCGGCTCTTCTTTGGAGAATGCCTGGAGCATCCGCTCCCATTGCTCGAATGCGTCGAGCTTTGGCTTCACGGCGTCGTGGCAGAAGGCGTAGGCCTCGGCGGGGACGGTGAACTCGGGCAGGTCCCAGTGGAGGCACTGGCGCGCGCCGGCGATCTCATCGGGTCCGACGGGGGCGCCGTGGGTGTCGGCGGTGCCGGCCTTGGTGGGGCATCCGAAGCCGATGGTGGTCCTGGCGATGATGATGCTGGGCCGCGAGGTTTCCTGATAGGCGTTGGCGATGGCCTGGTCCATGGCGGCGCGGTCGAGGCCGTCGGCCTTTTGCACGTGCCAGCCATAGGCCTCGAAGCGGCGGGCGGTGTCCTCGGAGAATGAGAGGCCGCGCGCGCCCTCGATGGTAATGTCGTTGTCGTCGTACAGATAGACGATGTTGCCGAGGCCGAGGTGCCCGGCAAGGGAGGCGGCCTCGGAGGCCACGCCTTCCATGATGTCGCCGTCGGAGACGATGGCAGTGACGCGGTGGGAGAGCACCGGGAACTTCGGGGTATTGACGCGGGCGGCCATGATCTTCGCGGCGAGCGCCATTCCCACTCCGTTGGCGAAGCCCTGGCCGAGCGGGCCGGTGGTGGTCTCGACTCCGGGGGTGATTCCGTGCTCGGGATGGCCCGGGGTCTTGGATCCCCACTGGCGGAAATCCCGGATGTCCTCCATGGTGAGCCCGAAGCCGAAGAGGTGGAGCAGCATATAGAGGAGCATGGAGCCGTGTCCGGCGGAGAGGATGAAGCGGTCGCGGTCGGGCCATGCCGGGTGCGCGGGATTGAAGCGGAGATGGCGCGCCCATAACACCAGCGCGGCGTCGGCCATGCCCATGGGCATTCCGGGATGGCCGGACTTGGCCTTCTCGACGGCCTCGGCGGAGATGATGCGCACCGCGGCCGCGGCCCTGTTCACTGCTTCCTGGTTCCAGTCCACTGTAGCCTCCTTAGAGGGGTAGGTAGTAGATAGTAGATAGCATGTAGGGATAATGATAGAGATGCGTGCTTCCCTGTCTGGAGGCGCCGCCTTTTCTCCCTATCTACTATCTACCACCTACTATCTACTATTTTCTTCAGGTCCCGATTTCCCAGCTCGCCAGGTACTTTTTCTGCTCGGGGGTGAGGGAGTCAATTTTGACGCCGAGGCTTTTCAGCTTGAGACGCGCGATTTCCCGGTCAATGGTCCTGGGCACGGGGTAGACGGCGCGCTTGAGCTTGTTGGCGTTCTTTACCATGTACTCGGCGGCGAGGGCCTGGTTGGCGAAGCTCATGTCCATGACCATGGATGGATGTCCCTCGGCGGCGGCGAGGTTGATGAGTCGTCCCTCGCCGAGGACGTTGATCTTCCTGCCGCTCTTCAGGGTGTACTCGTCCACGAAGGTCCGGACGCGGCGGACCTTCTTGCTCATCCTGGCGAGCGCCTTCAGATTGATCTCGACGTCGAAGTGTCCGGAGTTGCAGACGATGGCCCCGTCCTTCATGCGCGAGAATGCGGGCGCGTCAATGACGGAGGTGTCGCCGGTGACGGTGATGAAGGCGTCTCCGACGGGCGCGGCCTGGACGATGGGCATGACCTGATAGCCGTCCATGGTTGCTTCGAGTGCCTTCAAGGGGTCCACCTCGGTGACGATGACGTGCGCGCCCATTCCCTTGGCGCGCATGGATACGCCGCGGCCGCACTGTCCGTATCCGCAGACGACGACGACGGAGCCGGCGAGGAGCATGTTGGTGGCGCGGATGATTCCGTCTATGGTTGACTGTCCGGTGCCGTAGCGGTTGTCGAAGAAGTGCTTGGTGTCGGCGTCGTTCACCGCGATGACGGGGAAGAGGAGCCTGCCCTGGTCGGCGAGGCTGCGGAGCCGGATGACGCCGGTGGTGGTCTCCTCGGTGCCGCCGAGGAGCTCGGGGGCCTGCTTGATGCGTTTTCCGTGGAGGGTGCCGACGAGGTCGGCGCCGTCGTCCATGGTGATATGCGGCCGGGCGTCGAGGGCGGCGTTGATGTGGCTGTAATAGACCTTGGTGTTCTCGCCCTTGATGGAGAAGACGGGGACCTTGGAATGCTTGACCAGGCTGGCGGCCACGTTGTCCTGGGTGGAGAGCGGGTTGGACGCGCAAAGAGTCACCTGGGCGCCCCCGGCCTTCAAGACCTCGACCAGGTTGGCGGTCTCGGTGGTGACGTGGAGGCAGGCGGCGAGGCGGATGCCTTGAAGCGGCTTCTCTTTGGCGAAGCGCTTTTTAATCAGGTCGAGCACGGGCATGTTGCGGGCGGCCCACTCGATGCGCAGCTTGCCCTCTGCGGCGAGCTTCAGGTCCTTGACGTGGTATTTCATTTACATTGACTCCTTTCACGAAATAATTAAATTTTCAGGTCATGCCCGGTTCAGCAATTGACGGAAAGTTTTTATTTCGCCCTTTCAGGGCTGGATAGGCATCCTACTTACCGCGGCGCTGATATTTTTTTGCCTCGTCCGCGAGCTTCTTGGCCATGTGGGTGCTCTCCCAGGTGAAGTCCGGGTCCTTTCGGCCGAAGTGGCCGTAGGCGGCGGTCTTTCTGTAGATGGGCCGGAGCAGGTCGAGATACTCGATGATGGCGCGGGGCCGGAGGTCGAAGTGCTTGATGACCATCTTGGCAATCTCCTCCTCGGGCATGGTGTTGGTTCCGTAGGAGTAGATGTTGACGTCCACTGCCAGGGGCCGGGCCACGCCGATGGCGTAGGCGATCTGGACCTCGCAGGTACGGGCGATTCCCGCGGCCACGACGTTCTTGGCGATGTGGCGGGCCATGTACGCTCCGCTGCGGTCCACCTTGGAGGGGTCCTTGCCGGAGAATGCGCCTCCGCCGTGGCGGCCCATGCCGCCGTAGGTGTCCACGATGATCTTGCGGCCGGTGAGCCCGCAGTCTCCGTGGGGCCCGCCGATCACGAACTTGCCGGTGGCGTTGATCACGTAGCGGGTGTTTTTATTGAGCAGCTTGGCCGGGATGGTCTTTTTGATGACCTCCTCGATCACGGCGTCGTGCAGCGTCTTATTCTTGACCTCCGGCGAGTGCTGGCAGGCGATGACCACGGTGGTTACGGCCTTGGGCTTGCCGTTCTCGTAGCGGATGGTGACCTGGCTCTTGCCGTCGGGCCGGAGGAAGGGGAGCTTTTTGGTCTTGCGGGCCTGGGCCAGTCGCTGGGTGAGGCGGTGGGCGTAGAATATGGGCGCGGGCATGAGCTCCGGGGTCTCGTCGCAGGCGAACCCGAACATCATTCCCTGGTCGCCGGCTCCCTGGTCCTTGTTGGGCTTTACGTCCACGCCTTGGGCGATGTCGGGGGACTGGCGGTCGAGGGACACGAGCACGGCGCAGGTATCGGCGTCGAATCCCATGTCGGTGTCGGTGTAACCGATCTCGCGGACGGCGTCGCGGACGACCCGTGGCAGGTCCACTTGCAAGAGTCCGGCGGAGGTGATCTCGCCGGCGATGATGGCCATGCCGGTGGTGACCAGCGTTTCGCAGGCGACCCTCGAGTACTTGTCCTTTTCCAGGAGCGCGTCGAGCACGGAGTCGGAGACCTTGTCCGCCACCTTGTCGGGATGCCCCTCGGTCACGGACTCGGACGTGAACAGATAGTCTTTCTTGAACATTAGCTTCCTCCTATAATTTAATTCATGCCATTTAGACGCCATTGACAGGGCTTGAGGCATGAGGCTTGGGGCTTGGGGCCTGGGGCTTGAGGCCTGAGGCTTGGGGCCTGGGGCTTGGGGCCTGAGGCTTGGGGCCTGGGGCTTGCTTGGGGCTTGAGGCTTGGGGCTTGAGGGTTGGGGCTTGAGGGTTGGGGCCGAATTACCCCACTGCTCAAGCCCCAAGCCTCATGCCTCAAGCCACAATCCCTTCCGTTCCGCCCCCCATTCGATCCCATGGTATCATCCCACCGGCGGCAGGTCCTCGTCCTCGAACACTTCGCGCTCGAGGGCGTATGCCTCGGCCCAGCGGGACCTGATCTCGCGCTTGACCCTTTCCTTAATTTCCTGCGCGGTCTTGTAGGTGAAGAGCTCTCGCACCAGCTCCTCGGCCTCCGCCTTCCTGATCCCGCGCATGACCTTGCGGATGCGCAGGACGTTGGCCATGGGCATGGAGAGCTCGTCGAGTCCGAGCCCGATGAGCACGGGCAGGTATGCTGGTTCCGCGGCCATGGCGCCGCACATGTGCACCGGTATCCCTTTTTCGTGTCCGGCCTTCACCACCGCGCTGACGATGCGGAGAATGGCGGGGTGGAGCGGCTGATACAAGTAGCTCACGTTCTCGTTGATCCGGTCAATCGCCAGGGTATACTGGATCAAGTCATTGGTGCCGATGGAGAAGAAGTCGGCGGCCTCGGCCAGCTCCGCGGCGATGAAGGCGGCGGAGGGGACCTCGATCATGATTCCGAGCTCGAGGGCGCGGTCGAAGGCCACGCCTTCTTTGTCCAGCTCGGCGGCGGCCTCGTGGAGGAGGCGCTTGGCGTCGCGGAACTCCTGGAACCCGGAGATCATGGGGAACATGATGCGGGCCTTGCCGAAGGCGCTGGCCCTCAATATAGCCCGCAACTGGGTCTTGAACAAGTCGGGGCGGTTGAGGCAGAGCCGGATGGCGCGGAGTCCCATCGCGGGGTTGAGCTCGTCGGAGAGCGACAGTGTGCTCTTGAACTTGTCGCCGCCGAGGTCGAGGGTGCGGATGGTGGCGCCGTGCGCGCCGCTGGCCCGGGCGAGCTTTTTGTATCCCTCGAAGTGCTCGTCCTCGCTGGGGAGGTCGTCGCGGTCGAGGTAGAGGTACTCGGTGCGGTAGAGTCCGACGCCCTCGGCGCCGCTCTCCTCGTAGAATGCGATCTCCTCCATGATTTCGAGGTTGGCGGCGAGCTTGATCTTGGCGTGGTCGAGGGTCTCGGATTCGAGTCCGCGGTATTCCTGGAGGGCGACGCGCATTTCGGCGATGCGCTTTCTTTTGTCCTCGTAGTCGCGGACGGTCTGGGTCGAGGGGTTCAAGATGACGATTCCGGCCTGGCCGTCAATGAGGATGGTGTCGCCGTGGGCGGCGCTGGCGGTTATGGTCTTGAGCCCGACCACGGCGGGGATGCGCAGGGACTTGGCGACGATGGCGGCGTGTGAGGTCTGGCTTCCGATGTCGGTGGCGAATCCGAGGACGCGGTCCACGGCCATGTGTGCGGTCTCGGCGGGGGAGAGCTCGTGTGCGACCACGATCACGGGCTCGTCAATGCGGGCGAGCGGACTGTCCTTTTTTCCCACCAGCTCGCGCACCACTCGTTCCGCGACCTCCTCGACGTCGCGGCCGCGCTCGCGGAGGTAGGGGTCGCTCATGCGCGAGAACACGGCGACCAGCTCGGCGACCTTGATGCGCAGCGCCCATTCGGCGTTGATGCCGCGCTCGCGGATGATGGCGATGGCGCCCTCCACCAGCATGTCGTCCTCGAGCATCATGAGGTGCGCGTCAATGATGAAGGCGGGCTCGTGGGATGCGGCCGAGGACAGGCCCTGCTTGATGGCCAGAAGTCCCTGCTTGGCCTTTTCCAGGGACTCGCGCAGGCGCGCGACCTCTTCCCCGGCCTCCGCCGTCCCGATCATGCGGTGGGGAATGCTGATGCGCTCGCGCTCGATGATGATGGCCTTGCCGATGGCGATGCCCTCGGAAACGCCGCTTCCCTTCAAGCTCTTTTGCTCGTCATGTGTGTCGTTTGCCATTCTAAGCACCCGGGCTTGAGGCCTTAAGGCTTGGGGCTTGAGGAAGACCGATCACCTTCCTCAAGCCTCACGCCCCACGCCCCAGGCCTTATTCGTTCTCTCCGAAGCGGCCGGCGACGAGCGCGGCCAGGGCGGCGACCGCCGCCTCGGCGTCATCGCCCTTGGCGCGGATCACGATTTTCGTTCCCTGCGCGGCCTCCAGGGCCATGAGGCCCAAGAGGCTCTTGGCGTTGGCGGTCATGCCCTCGCGGATCACGTCAATATTCGCCTTGAAACCCGCGGCGGTGCGGCGGAAATGGCCGGCGGCCCGGGCGTGCATTCCCAGCCGATTGACGATCTTGACTTCTCTCTCGATCACGTTCATTTTCCTTCCCGGAGAATTCTCGGACAGGATTAACAGGATTTACAGGATTTTCGGAATACGCCTTTTGTTTCTTTTCATCCTGTCAATCCTGTTAATCCCGTCTTTTAAAATTTCAGGGCGGCGCTCACACTTTTTTCCTCATGATCTCGGAGGCCAGGGAGATGTTTTTCTTGCCGGCGGTTCGGGCGAGCCTTGCCAGCTCCTTGACGTCGGAGTTTTCGCCGTGGGTGGCGATCTTGATGACCATGGGCAGGTTGACGCCGGACAGCACCTCGACCTTGTTCTCCTGGAGGAAGGAGAGGCTGACGTTGGATGGCGTGCCGCCGAAGAGGTCGGTGAGGATGAGCGCTCCGCTTCCCTTGTCCGCGGTCCTGATGGCGGACTCGACCTTCTTGGCGATCTCGGCGATGCCCTCGTCCGGCGCGATGGATACGGGGATGAGGTTGGGACAGGGTCCGACGATCAGCTCGGTGATTTCGACCAGGTCGCGGGCGAGATTGCCGTGAGTTACGATGACCACACCTACCATGATTACTCAACCTCGTCAGCGGCGACGGGGCATTCCTCGCCGGAGGCGGTGAGGCCCTGCAGGAGCCGCTGTTGGAATTCGCGGGCGGAATGGTGCCCTCTTTGCTTCAGCAACTGGTTTCTGGCGGCGACCTCGATGATGGAGCTCAGGTTCCTTCCCGGCCGCACCGGGACCGTGAGGTGCGGGATTTCAAGTCCCAACACGGGATAGGTCTCCTCATCCAGGCCGAGGCGGTCGTAGTCCTTGCCTTCTTCCCATTCCACCAGCTCGACGACCAGGTCAATCCTCTTGCGCTCGCGGGTGGCGGAGATTCCATAGAGGTCCTGGATGTTGATGATGCCCAGGCCCCGGATCTCCATGTGGTACTGGATCATCTCCGAGGATTTCCCGACCAGGGATGCGTTGCCCCGGCGGTAGATGTCCACGATGTCGTCGGCGACCAGGCGGTGGCCTTTGAGGACCAGGTCGAGGGCGGTCTCGCTCTTGCCGATCCCGCTCTGTCCGAGGATGAGCACGCCCATGCCGATGACGTCCACCAGGACTCCGTGGAAGCTGATGCGGGGCGCGAGGTGGTCGTCGAGGAAGCGGTCGGCGCGGCGGATGAACTCGGCGGTGTCCAGGCTGGAGCGCATGCAGGAGATGCGGCGGGCGCCCAGCGCTCGGCACAGGTCCGGGTGCGGGGTCATGCCGCGGGTGGCGATGAGGCATGGGAAATCGAACTCGGCCAGCTTGGCGATGACGCTGTCCCTTTCATCCGGGGCGAGCATCTGGAGATAGGCGATCTCGGACCCGCCCATGATCTGGACCTGGCCGGGGTTCAGGGAGAAGCGGATGCCGGTCAGCGCCAGGCCCAGCTTGTGGATGGAGGAGTCGGTGATGGCGCGGTCGGTGAACTCGGCGCCGGAGACCACCATGAGCTCGAGCTGATAGTCCTTGTCATCCACCAGTTCAATCACGTTGACGCGGTTCACGGCAGTCCTCCCGGTCCCCTTCCGTCCCGGCGGAAGGGGCAATCAAGGGGAAGGCCGGAACCGGCGCGAGTGCCAAAGCGCCGCTTCATCCTTGCTCCCGGAGCGCGCACGCGGAGATAGGCATGGTCAAACGGCCTCGTCCTCCTTCATCACTCTCTCGAAGAGCTCGTCCGCGTTCTTGGCGGCCAGGAGGTCGTCGCGGAAGGCGCTGTTTCTGCACATCCTTGCCAGGCGGGCGAGGATCTTGAGATGAGAGACGGTGTCGTCGGTGGGGGCCATGAGCAGGAAAAAGATCTTGATGGGCCCCTCCTTGGCTCCGAAGGGGACCCCGACCTTGCTCCGTCCCAGGGCGAGGACGAAGCGGTCGAGCTCCTTGATGCGTCCGTGGGGTACGGCGACGCCTCCGGTCATGGCGGTTGGCGACTGTTCCTCCCTCTCGATCAGGATGCGCACCAGCTTGTCCCTGGCCAGAGGCACCTGTCCGGCGATGATGTCCACCAGCTCGGCGACAGCCTCATCCCTGGTCCTGGCCCGCATGCTCTCGATCACGTTCTTCTTGGGCAGTATTTCCTTGATCTTCAACTTAGACCCCGGTCCCTTGTCTTGTCATGAGCCGGCCGCGCGGTCATCATCCCTGGGCCTCGGGCTCGATCAATCCGTAATTGCCGTCCGGGCGGCGGTAGACCACGCAGATGCCGAAGGTCTCCGCATTGCGGAAAACCAGAAAATCGTCGGCGGAATCCTCGAGCACGATGAGCGAGTCCTCCACCGTCATCGGTTTGGGAACGAACTTGTCCTCCTTGATCACCCCCGGCACGAAGTCCTCGTCCTCGGTGCGCTCGGCGGAGCCGTGGTACACGGCAAAGCCGCCGCCTTGCTCGGCCCCGCCTTTCTGGCGCGACTTGACGCGGGTTCGCCGGCGCCGGGCCTGGATCTCCAGCTTGTCCAGGGCCAGGTCAATCGAGCCCCTGGTGTCCTCGGTCTCCTCCTTGCCGGTCAACACGGTGTTGTCGGCCTTGATGGTTATCTCCGCGATGCGCCGGAACTTTTCCGCGGTCAGGACCACGACCGCTTCATTGGGCTTGTGCAGGTATTTTTCCGCGAGCTTCAACACCTTTTCGGTCACGTAGGACTTGAGCTCGTCATCAGGCTCCATGTGCCGGAACGTCACGTTCACTTTCATTTAACTACTTTCCTCCTGTCTTTCAAAATGGGCCGCTTCCCTGATTTCTGATTATCAAGCCAGCCGCTTGCGCTTGGACGATGACAGGATGCCCATCATCTCGCGGTACTTGGTCACGGTGCGGCGGGCGATCTCGATTCCGTATTCCCTGAGCTTCTCGACGATCTCCTGGTCGGAGAGCGGTTTTCTCTGGTCCTCCTTGGCGATGAGCTGCTTGATGCGGTCCTTGACCGACTCGGCCGCGACCGATCCTCCCTCCACGGTGCCGATCTTGGAGTTGAAAAAGAACTTCATGGGGAAGATGCCCTGCGTCGTGTACACGTACTTGTTGGTGGTGACGCGGGAGACGGTGGACTCGTGCATCTGGATGTCCTGGGCCACGTCGCGGAGCACCATGGGCTTGAGATGTCCGATGCCCTTCTCGAAGAAGTCGCGCTGGCGGGCGAGAATGGATTCCATGACGCGGTAAATGGTGCGCTGGCGCTGGTGCAGGCTGCGGATCAGCCAGACCGCGGAGCGGAGCTTGTCCTGGATGTAGTCCTTGGTCACCTCGAAGTCCTTGCCCTTCTCCTTGAGGATGCGGCGGTAATACGGGCTCACCCGGAGCTTGGGCAGGCCGTCCTCGTTGAGCACGATGATGAACTCGCTGGCCACCTTGTAGACGTAGATGTCGGGAGTGATGTACTCGGCGCGGTCCTGCGAGAAGGGCCGTCCGGGCTTGGGCTCGAGGCCCTGGATGAACATGACGGCGTCGCGGACGCGGGTCACGGGCACCTTGAGGGCGCGGGAGATGCCGCGGTAGTCCTTGTTTTCGAGGCGGCCCAAGTGGTCGTTGATGACGTCAATGACCAGGGGGTCCACGTCGCTGAACTGGCGGACCTGGAGCAGGAGGCACTCTTTGAGGTCGCGGGCGCCGATGCCGACCGGGTCCAGGTTCTGGACCTTTTTAAGGACTTCGAGCACGCGCTCGGCGGACTCTCCGGACTCCTGGGTGATGAGCTCGAGGTCGGCGGTGAGGTAGCCGTCGTCGTTCAAGTTGCCGATGATCAGGTCGCTGATGGCCTCTTCCTCGAGCGAGAAGTTGCCGAGCTTGAGCTGCCAGCGCAGGTGGTCGGCCAGGGTGACGGGCTGGCTCAGGGTGGCCTCCACCGAGGGGAATTCCTCGTCCTCGCTGCGGGCGGTGGCGCGGAAGCCGGAGAACTCGACCTCGCCGAACTCGTCGAGGAACTTTTCCCAGTCGAGGTCATCGTAGCTGTCTTCGGCGTTCTTGGGCTTCTCGCCCTCTCCCTCGTCGGTGTGGCGTGCCAGGGGCTCGGGTTCGAGGTCCGCTTCCTGCAATTCCTCGAGCACCGGGTTCTCCAGCATCTCCTGGTTGATGGCCTCGGCGAGCTCGAGCCGGGAGAGTTGGAGGAGCTTGATGGCCTGCTGCAACTGGGGGGTCATCACCAGTTGCTGCGCCAGTTTCAGGCTCTGTCTGAGTTCGATGGCCATGATCCGTCCGTCATTAAAGAAGAATTATTAACAAGGATACACAGGATTAACAGGATAAGAAATGCTCTTCAATTATCCTGTTAATCCTGCGTATCCTTGTTAAATTCATTCCGGTTCCTTTCCGTTTCAGCTTATGACCTTCCCGGCGTCCCGAGCTCGAAGTCGTCGCCCAGGTAATGCTTTCTGGCCAGGGCGTTGGTTACGATCTGGTCCGGCGTTCCGGCGACCATCACCTTTCCCTCGTGGATGATGGTTGCGCGGCCGCATATTTTCAGGGTCTCGCGCACGTTGTGGTCGGTGATGAGCACTCCGATTCCGCGTCCGGAGAGCTCGCGCACGATGCGCTGGATGTCGGCCACCGCGATGGGGTCCACTCCGGCGAACGGCTCGTCCATCAGGATGATCTTGGGGTCCGTGACCAGCGAGCGCGCGATCTCGACCCGGCGCCGCTCGCCGCCCGAGAGGGTGATCGCCTTGTTCTTCCTGAGCTGGGCCACTCCCAGGTCCTCCATCAGCCTTTGCGCGCGCTCCTTCATCTCCGAGCGCGTGATGGGCAGCGACTCGGCCACCGCCATCAGGTTCTCCTCCACGCTGAGCCCGCGGAAGATCGAGGCCTCCTGCGGCAGGTAGTTGATGCCGCGCCGCGCCCGCTGGTACATGGGCAGCCCGGTGATGTCCTCGCCGCCCAGCAGCACCCGCCCGCCCTCGCAGGCGATCACGCCCACCACCATGTAGAAGCACGTGGTCTTGCCCGCTCCGTTCGGGCCCAGCAATCCCGCGACCTCGCCGGGCCGCACCGCGAAGCTTACCCCGTCAACGACCCGCCGGCCGTGGTAGGCCTTGCACAGGCCCTCGGCCACCAGGCCGGCGGATGTCTCCCGGTCTTTCATCTCGGCCCCGGCCGCCGGCCGCGGCTTGCGCTCCGCATTGAGCACGGTCCCCGACGCCATGGCCACCGCTCACTCCCGGCCCGCCGGCTGGGCGCCCTGGTCTTTCGATGCCGGCGGCCTCGCGGCCGGTTCTTTTACCGGGGCCGTTTCCGGCTCGGGGACCCACTCGATCCTGGGCTTCTGCACGGTGAGCCGCTCGGGTCCGATCTCGTAGACGATCTTGTCGCCGATCACGATCTGGCGGCCCTGCACCACCCTGGGCTTGCCCGTGAGCGTGATCACCTGCTTCACGTTGTCCAGGTACAGGCGGTCCGAGGTGGCGAAGGCCGCGCCCATCTTGACCTTGACGCTCCCGATGGCCGTGAGCGACGTGATCTTCCCGTCCTCCGTATAGTTCACCTCGATGCGCTCCGCATAGATGGTGCGCTCTCCCTGCCTCGCGGTGACGCGGCCGATGAACACCAGGCGGCCGGAGTTGAGGTCTGCCTCCATGGTGCCGGCGTGGATCTCCACCGGCTGCTTATCAGTTGACTTGAAGCCCTCGAACGGCCCGGGCGGGCCCGCGACCTGCGCCGCCGCCGCCCATGGCCCCAGCGCCATCACGATCCACCCGATGGTCCACGCCCTCTTCATTTCAGTCCCTTCATGCCCTTTTCCAGCCGGAGCCCCACCTTGCGCTCGATCTTTATGTGTTTGCTCGCGAGGTCCGCCACCATGCCCTCCCCTTGCAGCTTGAAGCCCTGGCCGGTGATCGCCACCGGCCGGTCGGTGGCCGCGAGGCTCGTGTCCGTATGGTACACGATCTGTTCGGTCTCAAGCGTCATGCCGTTTTGCCAGCGGCAGTTGACGTCGCGGGCCGCGGTCATGGTCCGGGCCCCGGTGTCATACCTGCCGTTTTGCGCGGTGATGCGGACGGTGTCGCCGGAGGCCGGGAACATGACGGCCGTGAGCCTCCCGATGTAAAAGGCGTCCTCCGCCTTCCGGTATGACGCCGTGTCTCCGGAGACCACCCACTCCCGGCGCGCGTCCTTATCCAGCTCCACTTGAACGCCGCCCCGGACCAGGATGTCCTCCGAGCCTTTAAAATACTCGCCGGAGCGGCCCGTTACTTCCACCGTCCCGCCGTCCTTTACCGGGATCCACGCCCGCGGCGAATCCACCGCCGCCAGCTCCGAGGGCTGATAATATTTCAGCCCCTGGCTCAGCATCGTCCACTCGAGCTTGCCCGCCTGCGTCGAAGTGATGCGCGAGGGGCCCTCAAGCTCGATCATCACCCCTTCCGGCAGCGCCGGCCTAAACGACCTCGCGGGCCCCGGCGTCCTGGCCGCCTGGTACAAGGCCGCGGCCAGGATGGAAATCCCGGCCACCACGCCGAAAAACCACAGGGCTTCACGAAGTTTCATGACATTTATTCCAATCTTATCGTCCACCCGGCCAACGGCGGGGCCATCATCTTAACGCAAGGTTGGAGTATATCATCAAGGTTCGCGGGAGTAAAGGAGTGGAAGGAGTGGAAGTCTTGGGGCGTGGGGCTTGAGGCTTGAGGTTGGAAGGCTTG
>DATKZS010000112.1:0-11456 GCA_035527835.1 bacterium | reverse complement strand
TGACCAGGCGGGTCTTTTTGGTCAGAGCCTTGGCCAGGTCCGCGGGCTTGATCTTGAAGCCGTTCTTTTCGGCGGACGGCACGAACACGGGCTTGGCGTCGGCCAGAAGCGCCATGTCCGGATACGACACCCAGTAGGGCGCGGGGATCACGACCTCGTCGCCTTTGTTAAGCGTGGCCATGTAGGCATTGAACAGGCAGTGCTTGCCGCCGACCGACACGATCACCTGGTCCTTCTTGTACTCGAGGCCGTTGTCGCGCTTGAACTTGTCCGCCACCGCCTGCTTGAGCTCGTCAATACCGCTCTCGGGCGTGTACTTGGTGAACCCGGCATTCAGCGCCTTGATCGCGGCGTCCTTGATGTGTTGTGGCGTGTCAAAGTCCGGCTCGCCCGCGCCGAACCCGATCACGTCAATGCCCTGCGCCTGCATGGCCTTGGCCGCGGCCGACACCGCCAGCGTGGCGGAGGGCTTGATTTTCTTTACCCGGGACGACAGCTTCATTTTTTCTCCTTTCCTTTGATTATGGTGTTAAATCGTTTCTTGAAAGAACGTAGGGCGTAGGGCGAAGTGCGTATTGCGGGCAAGAGGCGGGCACCGGCCCTTCTTCACGCCCTCCGCTCTACGCTCTACTTTTTCTTCGGCCCGATCCGTTTTTTCAGCTCGCGCTCGATGAGCAGCGGGACCATGCCCTTGACCGAGCCGCCCAGTATCACGATCTCCTTGATCAGGCTCGAGGACAGGTGCGAGTAGCAGCCTTCCGTCATCATGAACACGATCTCGATATCCGGGCGCATGGTGCGGTTGGTCTGCGCCATCGAGATCTCGTACTCGAAGTCCGTGGTGTTGCGCAGCCCGCGCAGCAGGATCTTCGCGCCCTTCCTGGCCGTGTAATCCACGAGCAGGCCGTGGAACGTGTCCACCTTCACGTTCTTGAGGCCGCGGGGAAGGATCCGCTTCCACAGCTCCACCCGCTCCTCGGTCGAAAACACGTAGCGCTTGCTCGTGCTCTCGGCCACCGCCACGATCACTTCATCAAACACCGCCGCCGCCCGCGTCACGATGTTGAGGTGGCCGAGCGTGGGAGGGTCAAAAGACCCCGGATACACCGCCGTAACCGGCTTCTTTACCATAGCTCTCTCCTTTGGCCCCGGGCCCGCCGGTCCTGGCAGGCCCAGAGAAAAGCCAGCGCAGCACAAGACCGCAGAATGTTTATCACAACTCCCATGCAATCACAACTTGGCGGTGAATGATCGAGTATAGCTCCATCCTGGTTTTGACAACCCGCGCGGTCGTGTTATAGGCTGTAACCCTTCAAGAAGAGAGGGGTCCGCACAGGGCCATGCCAGGGGAGGAGCCTCCCGGTTCCGGAGCAGGGACCAGGGGGGACAAGCGCGGGAGCGCCATCCTCCCGTAAGCGCGCCAAGCGCAGAGGAGCGCGAGGGTAAAATGGACGGAGTTAACGACTCGGCGGGGCCTTTGGCCAAGGGAACGGCTTTTCTCGGGGTCTTCAAATTTCTCAAGTCCCGGCCCGGGGGCGATGAATTATTGGCCAAGGCCCTGGCTTCACTTCCCCCGCAAGCCGCCCAGGTCTGCACGAAAAAGGTCGTGACCATTCAAAATTATCCCTACCTTGCTTTCACCCAATTCTTGAGGGCGGCGGACAAGATCGCGGGAACGGGCAACCTGGCGCTATGCAAGGACATCGGCGCTTATGCGGCGACCCGCGACATTGAGTCGTTCCGCAAGCTGAACAATTTCCAGATTCGGCCGCGCGACCTGATCCGCGACTGCGGGGTTTACTGGAAGAGCTATTACGAGAACGCGGGCCACATGAAGACGGAGGACCCCTCGCCGGAAAACACCGTGCTCCGCATCCATGATTTCCCCGGGATGGACCCGGCGCACTGCCGGCTCATGGAGGGATGGATGGGGCGGGCCATGATCGAGGCCGGGGCGGTCTGGATCGAAGAGCTGCGCGAGACCAAATGCGCGAGCCGGGGCCACCCCTATCATGAGTTCTACTGCCGCTGGCGGGAAAAAAACGCGGCGGCCTCTCCGCGCCCGAGTTCCGGTCCCGAGCCGCGGGCGAAAACTCATCCGGACGTCAAATCCTGACCTCAGCGTCCCTTGCCGGCATCGCTTTGATTGTCCCAGGGCAAATCGGCGACGACTTGCTTGGCCGCTTCCTCCGCCATTTGCCCCACCGTGATCCATTTTCCCTTGCGCTTGATGAATTCGGGGAGGGAGCCGAGGTCGGAGCTGAGGGGGACCTGCTCGTCGTGGAGGCGGAGGCTCCATAGAATTTTCCCGGTGGCCGGGTCAATGAGGTGCAGGCAGAAGGCGAGGGCCGCGGGCCGGGCCGAGGCGTAGGCATTGCCGCTCCGGTCGCGAAAGCAGTAGATGAAGCCGGTGAGCACGGCGTCGGCCTTGACCTCGCGGCCGATGGCGAGCTGGACGGCGCCGGCGGTGGACAGCGTTTGCCCGCCCTCCTTCTTGAGCTTGGTCCGGGCGGCGTTGATCTCGGACTGCGGGACCCAGGCCACGGGCGCGCCGCTTTCGAGGAGCGCCTGCCCGATGATCCGCGACAGCTCGGCCTCCGCGTTGTCCTCGATCCGGCAGGCGTCAAAGCTTTTCTTGGTGAGCGGACACACCGGCTGCTGTCCTTCCTCCACCGGCATGATCCGGGTGAAGGGCAGAAAGGCCACGCGCTTGACCCCGGCGGGATCGAACCCGTCCGCCTTCTCCACGCTCACGAAGGCCCCCGCCGCCGGCCGCGTGGCGGTAACGATCAATACGGCCACCACAAGGACGTAAACACTTATTTCACCGCCAAGACGCCAAGACGCCAAGAAAAAGCAATTAAAAATATTTTTCCCCCTTGGCGCCTTGGCGCCTTGGCGGTTAATAAAATGCTTCATCTTTATCTCCCTACCATGGCGCCGAAATTCCGGAGCAGCTTGAGCCCCGCCTCCTGGCTCTTCTCCGGGTGGAACTGGCAGGCGAAGACGTTGTCGCGGGCGATGGACGACACGAACTCGATGCCATAGTCGGTGGCGGTCGCCGCGATGCTCTTGTCCTCGGGCGCCACGTAGTAGGAGTGGACGAAATAATAATAGGTGCCGTCTCCGATGCCCCGGAGCGCGGCCGGGTCCTGCTGCTTCACGATCTGGTTCCAGCCCATGTGCGGGACCTTGAGCAGCGGGTCGTCATCGCTCTTCGCCGCCGGGTCTTGCATGTCGTCGGCGAAGCGCACCACCCGGCCCGCGAAAACGTTCAGCCCCTCGCACCGCCCGAACTCCTCGCTCACCGTGAACAGCACCTGCAGGCCGAGACAGATGCCGAGAAACGGCTTGCCCGAGGCGATGGCGTTCTTGCTCGGCGCGATCAGCTCGAGCTCGGTAAGATTATTCATGCAGTCCCTGAACGCTCCCACCCCCGGGAGCACCACTCCATCCGCGTCGGCAATGTCGCGCGCGGAGCGGGTGACGCGCGCGTCCAGGCCGACCCTCTCCAGCGCCTTCTGCACGCTGCGCAGATTCCCCATTCCATAATCAATCACCGCGATCATGTATCAACTCCGCGGCGCAAGTCCGCCACCCATGCCTGCTCAAGCTTCAAGCCCCAAGCCTCAGATATCACTTCAATGTGCCCTTGCTCGACGGCACTCCCTTGACTCTCGGGTCCACCGCCACGGCCTGACGAATCGCGCGGCCCGCGGCCTTGAACACGGCCTCGCAGCAGTGGTGATAATTATCGCCGTAGTCGAGCTTGAGGTGCAGGGTCATCCGGGCCGCGCTCGTGAGGGCCAGGAAAAATTCCTTGACCAGGGCGCAGTCGAACTCCCACTGGTTGTGCTCCGGGATATTCACGTCATACACGAGGTAGGGCCGGCCGGAGATGTCCACCACGGCGGTGGCCAGGGCCTCGTCCATCGGCACCTGGGCCCCGCCGAAGCGCGCGATCCCCGCCTTCTCGCCCAGCGCCTGCGCCAGCGCCTCCCCCAGGGTGAGCCCGATGTCCTCCACCGTGTGGTGAGCGTCCACCGCGACGTCGCCCACCGCCGTGAGCGACAGGTCGAACACCGCGTGCTTGGCAAAAGCCGTGAGCATGTGGTCCATGAAGCCGAACGGCGTCTTGATGCTGAGCTCGCCGCTGCCGTCCAGGCACAGCTCCGCCTGGGTGCGCGTCTCCCTGGTCTCACGCTTGACCGATGCCTTCTGCTTTTTCTTCACTGCCATGATAGTTCTCCAATCAAAGAATTCATTAACAAGGATATTCAGGATGTCAAGGATAGGATTTATTATCCTGCATATCCTGTATATCCTTGTTAGACAATTCTTTCTCCCGGCCGGCGGCGCCGGCTGAAAACCCGTGCTACTTCACGATGGCCGCCGCATAGGCCACCACGTCGGAATAATCTCCGGTCACGTCGCCGGAGTTGCGGTAATCAATGACCTCCGCCATGCTCGCGCCCCGCGCCAGGGCATAGTAAAGCATGATGGTGGCCGGGATCACGCCGCACATGCTGATGCGGTTCTTCATCACGGTATTATAAAGACCGGCCGGGTCGAGCGCGGTCAGACGCTCGAGCGCGAGCCCGTCCTTTTTCTTGGCCGCCGGCGCGCTCTCGAAATGCGTCATGTCCGAGCTCGCCACCACCAGCGTCTCCCGGCCCTGCTCCTCCACCGCGTCCGCGATGGCCCGGCCCAGCTCCTCGCATTCCTCGAGGCTCACCCGCGAGAGCGAGATCGGAGTGAGCTTGAAGTCCGGACGGAAGTGCTGGAGCAGAGGCACCTGCACCTCCAGCGAGTGCTCGTTCTGGTGCGCCCGCGCGTCGTCCCTTAAAAACCCGCAGCGCGCCATGATGGCCCTCGCCAGCGCGCCATCCAACTGGACCTCGCCGGTCGGCAGCTCCCACGAGCCCTCCGCCATCACCGCCGCGTCCGCGCCCAGGCCCCGGTGGTTCGGGCACATCACCACCACCGTCTCCGGGATCTCGATCCGGCTGTAAAGCAGGCCCGCGGCCCGGCCCGAATACATCCAGCCCGCGTGCGGCGCCAGGGCCCCGATCACCTTCTCCCTGGCCGCGCCCTCGTCCACGAGCCTCGCGATCTGCGCCTCGATCTCGCGCGCGCTGCCCGGATAAAACTGCCCCGCCACCGCCGGTCGGCGTTTGTTCATGGCACTCCCTCCCTGATAGAGGCCCGTCAGATGTATCGCCCATCCGCCCTAACCATTGTACCTGATGGCAACGTTGATTAAAAGACGCCGTTGCAATTGCGCGGGGCGGAAGGAATCATGGTAGATTAGAGGGGGGCCTGGGAGGAGGCCTGAATCCGGGAGGGCGGGCCAATGAACGATGACCATTTTATTGATCCCTTGCTCCATCTCCTGCTGCTGGTGACGGGAGTCATCTTCCTGGCCGCAAGCCTGTGCATGTTGTTCACGCCCCTGCCCCTGGCCGGATGGTTCATGCGCGCCATCGCCCATGGCCGCTTTCCGGACCTTTGGGCATCGTCTTCGCTGCTCGCTTACATGCTCCGCACCACCGGCATCCTCTACGCCTGGCTCGGCGCTTCCTTCCTGCTCGCGGCCAATGACCCGGGCCGCTACCGGAGCTGGGCGCGGCTCAGCGGGATCATGCTCCTGGTCATGGCCGCGACCTGCGCGATCAGCGGCCTTATCTATCACCTGCCGCGCGTCATCTATCTGGGCGACGGGGCCCTCGCCGCCATCGGCGGCTTTTTCCTGGTCAGGTTCGGCCGCATTCGCCGTCCTGCTCCGGACCAGGGCGCAGCTCCCGGAAGCGGCACTTGATCCAACTCCAGTGCAAAACGATGTGCACTGCGAGCAGGACCACCAGCACGGTCGCGACATAGAAATGAAGGTCTCCAAAATCATGCCGGGTCCACCCCAGCAGGGTTTCCGCACCAGCCCCCCGCCGTCCTTGACCGGCCGGAAGCACGTACCTCTGGATAAGGCCCGTTACAGCAAGTAATGACCCGCACAAGAACATGCTCAGTTCCAGCCAGAAATTGACCTGTGTTTTTTTCATGGGTCCCCTCAGCCAGCTCTGTCAGGCCGCACCGTCTTATGGCTTAAGACCCGCGCGGCTTTTTGGCGAAGCGGTTGTCGGCGCGTTTTTTCATGTTCCGGCCCGCGAGCCAGCCGTCGCGCTCGCAGCCGGGCGAGGCGTCAATGGCGCTGATGTAGGGCTTGAGGTCGAGCACGGGCGTGCCCTCAATCATGTCTACGCCGCTGACCACGAGTTTATTGTGCTCGCGCCTTTTGAGCCTCACGCGGGAGAGGCCGATGGGGTTGGGCCGCGACGGAGCGCGGGTGGCGAAAACCCCGCGCTGCCTGGTGTCCATGTAAGGCACGACCTTGAGCGGCGAGGGCCCGGCCCGGTGCGAGTACCAGAGGATCCAGATGCAGTCGAACCCGTCAAGATCGTCCAGACCCTCGGCGTATTTTTCGTAGATCTCGACCGTGGCCTCGGCCCCGCCCGAATGCGCCGCCTGGATCGGAGTTTCCCCGGGCTCCCGAAACGGCGAGTGAATGACCCCGATCGGAGTCAGCTCGATTTTTTCCATCCCGCTTTCTCCTCGTTCTTTGTTCTTTTCTTAACATGAACGGCCGATTTTTGATAACCACGGATGAACACAGATGAACACTGATTAAAGAGAGAGAAAAAATATCTGTGTTCATCCGTGTTCATCCGTGGTTATTTTCTTTGCTTTGTTGATAGGCCCCATTGCCCGCCCCCATGGAATCACGCTATAATTCTTGATCACGCGGAGGGAAGGAGGCCGGATGAGCGGCGAGTTCGGACTGAAAAAGGTGCTGGGGCTTGGCGACCTGGTGGCGATCGAGGTCGGGACCACGGTGGGGGCCGGGATTTTTTCGCTCACCGCGCTGGCGGCCAGCTTCACGGGTCCGTCGGTGCCGCTGGCGTTCGCGGCGGCGGCGGTTCCCATCGTGTTCATCATGATGACGGTGGGCATGCTGGGCTCGGCCATGCCCACGGTGGGCGGCACTTACCGTTACCCCTCGCGCCTCTTCTCCCCCCTGTGGGCCACGGTGGGGGTGTGGTGCTACGCCATTGGGCTGGTCTTCGGCGCGCTGCCCATGTACGCCACCGAATGCGTGCGCTACCTCCAATCGGTCTGGCCGGGGCTGCCGTTCAAGCCCGCCGCCATCGGCCTGCTCACCATCTTCTTCCTGGTCAACGTCGTCGGCATCGAGATCGCGGCGTCGGCGCAGGCGCTGATGGTGGTGGTGCTGATCGCGGCGCTGATCGCGTTCGGCGGGATCGGGCTTGCCAGCGTGGACCCGACCAACTTTGTCCCGCCCCTGCCCCACGGCCTCGGCGGGTTCGTCCTGGCCGCCTGCATCCTCACCTTTGCCCTGCAAGGCTCGAACTCAGTGATCGAGCTGGGCGCCGAAATCAAGCGGCCTTCGCGCGACATCCCGCTCTCGCTGCTCATCTCGATCCCCCTGGTCAGCGTGCTTTACATCCTGGTCGCGGTGGCCGCGCTCGGCAACATTGATTTTCATTCCTGGACCGCAATGGAAAACGCCAACCTCACCCAGCCCGCCCGCGTGTTCCTCTCCCGGCCCTGGTTCCTCTTCTTCCTGATCGGCGGCGCCATCTTCGCCTTCAGCACCACCTTGAACGCAACCTTTATGTGGGCCACCAAGTCGCTCATGGTGGTGGCCAGGGACGGCATCATACCGCCGGCGCTCGCCCGTACCGGGAGGTTCGGCACCCCGGTCATTTTCCTCGCCATCCTCTGGGCCGGATCGGTCATCGCCGTGCTCGCAAACGCCGGGATCAAGACCTTTGCCTCCTACGCCACCATCGGCGGCATGGTCATCTTCATCCCCTCCATGATCTCCGCCATGCTCCTGCCCAAAAAGGCCCCCGCCCTCTACAACCGGCCCGGATTCCGCCTGCGCGGAAAAATGCTCTACATCGCACCGGGCATCGGAATCATCACCTCCGCCCTCCTGATCATCATCCTCCTGGCCGACCTCAAGCTCTGGGCCCTGCCATTCCTCGCATGGTTCGGCCTGGGCTTTGCCTTCTATTACCTGAGAAAGCGCGCCGTGGAAGCCAGGGCCGGGACCTCTTTCCAGGAAATCATCGCAAAAGACCTCGCCGCCATGATCCGGGACGGCTCGGATCCTTCCGGGGGCGGGTCCTAAAATCCTTTGGCGCGATAGAACGCTTAGCGCCGACCGCCCGAACCCCGGATGCTTGCCGCTAACTCCGCCGGGTTGTCACTGCTTCCCATTGTGTTATATAATCTTTCCTTGAGTTGACCCATTCCGGAAAGGGAAATATAATCTCCCGCAATGATGAGGGAGCCCCTCGGGGCGGAACTTTTTAAAGCCTTTTGCGGACTAAGTTTTATTGACGACAATGGTTTTCTATGGGGGTAAGAACAATGAAGAGGCTAATTTCAGGTCTATGCGTTTCAGCACTGGTCGCCATGATCTTGCTGGGGATCTCGTCCTGTAGCTCGTCATGCAACAAGCCGGAGCAGAAGCCGGCGCCGGGCGGGGAACAGCAGCCAGGGACGGAGCAGCCCGCTCCGACCCAACCCGGCCCGGAGGCCACAACCACTCCTCCCACTCAGCCTGCAATACCGGCCCAGCCCGGCCAACCCGGCCAGCCGCCTGGAGTGAATCCCATGCAGTCCCGCACCTATACCCCGATCTCCCCGGATAAGTACTGGCAGATCATGATCGAGCGCCTGGATGTGACCAAGCAGTACTACCAGGACATGATCGCCGTCTATAAAAAGTATCCGAACGAGGCGGACAAGGCCACTCCCGAGATCATGGAGCTGAAAAAGTCCGTGCAGCAGAAGAGCCAGGAGGTCTTTACCAAGAACGGGCTCAGCATGGGCCAGAATTTCTATCCCAACGGGCCGGACCGGGTCACCGTGCTCCAGGAGCGCAGCCAGTATATCAAGGACCATCCCGAGCTGGAGCTAAAATACAAAGCCCTGCGCGATGAGATGAATGACCTGAGACAAGAACTCATGCAATACACCGGACGCGACGAGCGCATGAAGGGCGAGCGCGGCGGGCCAGGGGGACGCCCGCACGGTCCCGGCAGGACCATGCCCGGTGGACCGGGGATGCCTGGTATGCCCGGAAACGCGCCGCAGCCCGGAACGGCCCCGCGGCCGCCGGCGCCTGGCATGACGCCGCCCGCGCCCGCGCCAATGCAGCCGTCAACACCGGCGCCGGCGCCCGGAGCGACCGCGCCGGCAGCGCCTAATCCTTGAACCAGGCGAGGCCGCGGCCGCGCGCCCGGCAATGAGGCCACGGCCGGTAAATTTATCGAAGCGTTCCTTGCGCGTATGACCGCCGCCGCGAAACCCCGATACCCCGGGGTTTCGCGGCGCTTTATCAACGGCCACTCCGGCCGGGCGGACAGGTGGAAAAATGAATTGCCCGAATTCGCCGCTTAAAACATCCTTGAAAATCATGGCGGTGCTCATCGTCTGGTTAGGCCCGCTCCTGGCCGAGGCCCAGCCGCAAGATACCAAGGCCAAGCCGGAGCCGGCCAAGCCCGCTGCCGCGGCCCAGCCCGCCACGGCAAAGCCTTCCACGGCCAGCTCCGCCAATACAAAACCCGCGGCCGCGCCTTCCGCCAAATCGGTCGCGTCCAAGAACAAGCCGGCCGGCGCGGGCAGCTCAGCGGCCCCCGCCAATCCCGCCGACCAGCCCGCGGAAACCGGCTTTACCCCTGAAAAGTATTACCAGCTCCTGCTCGAGCGCCAGAGCCTGCAAATCTCCAGCAACAAGCAGATCCTCGTCATCCTCGACGCCCACGGCAACGACCCGGTCAAGGCCAAGGCCGACTTGCAAAAGCATGAAGAGGAGAGAGACGCCAAGAACGATGCGCTCTTCCAGAGATACGGCGTCAGCGCGGACCAGTATTATCAGTCGTCGCGGGGCACCGACGAACAGGCAAAGCGAGCAAAATACCTCGACGGCCATGATGAGGTCCGCGACGAAATCGCCGCCAACTCCAAGGAGCTGAGGGCCATGGAAAAGGAAGTCTGGCGCGGACTGGCCCCCGGCTGGACCACACCGCCCAGGACGACTAACCGCAAGGAGACCATTGAGCGCGGCCCCTGATCGGTCGAGGCGTCGCCAATTGACTTCACCCCCCGCTTAAACTATAGTATCTGGTGTCGGGACGTGGCGCAGTCTGGTAGCGCGCCTGCTTCGGGAGCAGGAAGTCGCTGGTTCAAATCCAGTCGTCCCGATCTTTTTATGCCTTTCCCAAAGATCAATCCAACTGCAACAGGTCAAGCCTTTTTATTAGCCGCAGATGAACGCAGATGAACGCGGATAATAGATAAAGCAAAGAAGCAAGGATCCAGAAGCAAGAGGCTGCAAAAAGAAACCGGAAGCGCTGCCCTTGATTCTTGCTTCTTGATTCTGGATTCTGGTTAATCTGCGTTCATCCGCGTTCATCTGCGGTTCCTTCCTTTTGAACAAGCCTAAGGAGGTGGGAAGCATGGAACCCGGAACTCTAATTCTCGCCATCGTCTTCGCCATCCTGATCGGCGGCATCCCCTCCGGCCTCCTGGCGGCCCGCTACCTGAGCGACGTTGACCTCCGGTCCGTGGGCTCCGGCAACATCGGCGCCACCAACATTTACCGCGCCTTCGGCCTCAAGTGGGCCGTGGCCGTGTTCCTGGCCGACGCGCTCAAGGGCTTGCTTCCCGTCATCATGGCCCGCGGCCTGCTCCTGCCCCCCGCCGGCGTCATGGCCGCCGGGTTCGTTGCGGTCCTGGCCCACGTCTATAACCCCTACCTGCGCTTCAAGGGCGGTAAAGGCGTGGCCACCGCCTTCGGCGTCATGCTCGCCATTGTGCCCTGGGCCGCGCTCCTCGCCCTAGCCGTCTGGGCCGCCATTGCCCTCACCACCCGCCGCGTGAGCCTCGGAAGCCTCGTCGCCGCCGCCGTCCTCCCCTTCGCAACCCTCTTCCTCGCCCACTCCTGGGCCTACCGCATCGGAGCATTCCTCGTCACCGGTCTCGTCATCTACTCCCACCGCGAAAACATCGCCCGCCTCAAGGCCGGAGAGGAAAAACCGGTGCAACGTGAACCTTCGGAAAAATGAGGCGGCTGACGGCCTGGAAAGGGTTTTTAACACAACGCCACAACGGCACAACGAAACACTCTTGTCCAAAATAGACATCAAGAAAAACGCCAAGAAGCCAAGAGCGCCAAGGTTCGCCAACTAAAACCGGATGTTTCTTGGCGGCAAGCTTCGGGAAAAGTCGCATCGCTCTGACTCCAACCCGCTTGGCGAACCCGTCGAAGGGAACGCCAAGAAGGATCAAATTGCCGGGAGGCCGGCTTGAGAATTTAACAAAAACATCGCGTTTGGCGTTCTTGGCGTCTTGGCGTTTTTCTTATACTT
>DATKZS010000111.1:0-6309 GCA_035527835.1 bacterium | reverse complement strand
CCCTCCATCACTTGCTGGTCATGGTGTACACGCCGTCCCATCCTGACCCCGGCGGGTTCTCGCTGTACTCCTCGCACCGGTCCATGAACGTGAGCGACGGCCCGTCGTTGGGCGCGAGCTCGAGCGCCTGCTTGAACTGCTCCACCGCCTGGCTCCAGTAGCGCTGCCGGTACATCTCCAGGCCCTTCTCGAAGAGCTTGGCCGCCTCCCGCTTTTTCGGGTCAACCTCGCCCTTCTTGCCCAGCACCTCGAAGACCTTGACCGGCTGCTCCTTGCCCTTGACCCGGATCGCGTCCAGCTCCCGGACCTCGATCACGTCCCCGGCCTCGTCCCGCGTGTCCTCGCTGATCATCAGATAGACCTTGTACTGCTTGGCCCCGCTCTCCAGCCGGGACGCCAGGTTCACGGCGTCGCCCATGATGGTGTAGTCCATGCGGTCCTTCGAGCCCATGTTGCCCACGACCATGGCCCCGGTGTTCAAGCCGATGCGCATGTGCACCTCGGGCCAGCCCGCCGCCAGCCATTCCTTTCGGTACTCCACCATCTTCTTCTGGATCTCCGCCGCGCACAGGCAGGCCTTGGCCGCGTGGTCCGGTACGTCCAGCGGCGCCCCGAAAAACGCGATGATGGCGTCGCCCTCGAACTTGTCAATCGTACCGTCGTAGGAGAGGACGATGTCGCACATCTCGGTCAAATAAATGTTCAGGAAATGCACGAGCTGCTCCGGCTCCATCTTCTCACTGAAGGACGAGAAACTCTGGATGTCCGAGAAAAACGCCGTCATCTCCTTGCGCACCCCGCCCAGGTTCAGCTTCGACGGGTCCTTCACCAGCTGTTCGATCACCGCGGGCGACAGGTAATGCGAGAACGCCCCCTTGATGAAACGCTTCTCCCTCTCCTCCGTGGCGTAGCGGTAAATGGTCACGCCGAGGTAAATGAACAGGATCTCGGCCAGCGGGAAGACGATGGTGAAGGAGTAGTGCTTGACCTCGAAGAAGTAAACGTCCATGACAATGTAGCCCAAAAACAGGCCCAGGCTCACGGCGCCTCCCCAGACCGCGGAAACCCGGGGCAGGATCAGGCCGAAGAGGATGCCGACCCCGATTATGAACGCCATGTCGAACATGGTGAACCAGGGTGGCCGAATCAGGACATTGTGATTCAGGATGTTGCTGACAACGTTCGCGTGCATCTCGATTCCGGCCATGGTGCCGAATGGCGTTGTCCTCATGTCATGCGCGCCGATGGCCGTGCTCCCGACCAGTACGATTTTGCCCTTTAAGGTTTTATAGGGGTCTATCTTGTCCTTGGCCAGGGCCGTTTCCTTGAACTCGGTCAGGATGTCGTAAATGGAAACATAAGTGAAGGTACGGGACGGTCCCATCCAGTTGATGAGGATGCGGCCGTACTGGTCAGTGGGTATGGTCTCGTCCCCGATCATGACCTGTTGCACCCCCAGAGGGCTGATGTTCACCAGCGGTTTTTGGTCATAAAAAACGGACAGCGATGCCAGGGACAGAGAAGGCAGCAGGTATGAGTTGTCCTCGCTGGGATGCTCAGGGTCGAGGGTAACCAACGAGATCAGCGGGGCCCACCTGATGGTGCCGTCCAATATGTCCACGTCGGACGTGAAGAACCCGAAGTGCTCGGCATTTTCACAGAGTACCTGGATGTTGTTGGTGAAGCCGTAGAAGCGCACCGGTCTCATTCTTTGCACGATTGTCGGCCAGTCAATGCCACCGCTCCGGATCACGGAAAGCGACGTTGACTTCACCTTGTCCAGCTCCGTGGACAGGTCTTGCTTCTTGAGCTCCTCGACTTCCTCGCCCTGCTTGTACCCGAACCATCCCAGGACCACGTCAGGACTCTGTTTCAGCTCCGCGGCCATTTTCCGGTCAAAGTCCGCATCCTCTTCCTTGGCATGAACGTAGCTTATGAACTCACCGGAGCGATCGAAATACTCGCGAACCGCCTTGCCCTCGGAGCCACGAGCCTCCTCGGGCAGGCTGTCAAGGTTGAGCTCGCGGTACTTGGCCGAAACATCCTCCAGGAATTGCAGTCCGACATACTTGCCCGTGGTATCGAAAACAATATCGAAACCGATCGCCGCCGGCTGGTATTTGCGCATTTCCCGGAAAAATTTCGCCCACTCCGAACGCGGAAACGGCCATCCCAGGTAGCCCAGCGCCCGGTCGTCAACCTCGACGATCACCACCTGGTCCGATGGGCTCGGCTTGGAAAAGCGGCCGATGTAATTTACTTTGGAAAGCGAGTCCAGCGCGCGGAAACGGATGTCGTAAGCCTTGAGCTCGATCAGCTGCAATGCCTGGAACTTATCGCTGAACTCCTTGCCCAGATACAGAAAAAGGAACAGGCCCATGATCAGGAAGCTGATCTTGAACGGGCTTAGGCCAAACAGCCGGCGCAGAAATCCCTTGGACTTTTCCATTCGCTCGATCCTCCTAACGGCCCTGTCCGCGTCCCGTGGACACATAATCCCATTTTATCTTATCGTAATAGCCTGTCCGGTTCAACGGGGACCCGTTTTTCCGCCGGACCGGGCCATTCGGCCTTTTGTTGAGCGCAAAGACGCAAAGAACGCAAAGATAAGAATTCTTTTATTGGATTTTGCTTTGCGTTCTTTGCGTCTTTGGGCTTAAAAAATCCTGCCTCCTCTCGGATGTCTGACGGGATCGCTCCGCCGGTTGCAACGGCGCTGGTTTCATGCGATATAACAGGCAATGCGCGGGGCATCTTGCTGCCGGGTTTATGATGAATCAGGGAGGACGGGATGAAGATTTTCATTGACAGCGCGGACGTGGCCGAGATCAGGGAGGCCAAGGCCATGGGCATGGTTGACGGGGTGACCACGAACCCGTCGCTGTGCGCGAAGACGGGCCGTCCGTTCCAGGACGTGATCGGGGAGATCGTGGGGATCGTTGACGGCCCGATCAGCGCGGAGGTGATCGCGCTGGACCACGAGGGGATGATCAAGGAGGCCCGGCAGCTTTCCAAGATCCACAAGAACATCGTGTGCAAGATCCCGATGACGGTGGAGGGCATGAAGGCGGCTAAGGTGCTGGAGCAGGACAAGATCCGCTGCAACGTGACCCTGGTGTTCTCTGCGCTGCAGGGCCTCTTGGCGGCCAAGGCGGGCGCGAGCTTCGCGAGCCCGTTCGTGGGTAGGCTGGACGACGCCGGGCACAACGGCATGGAGCTGATCGAGCAGCTCGTCACGATTTATAACAACTACGGCTTCAAGACCGAGATCATCGTGGCCTCGATCCGCAACCCGCTTCACGTGCTGGACGCGGCGCTGATGGGCGCGCACATCGCGACCATCCCGTTCAAGGTCATCAAGCAGCTCGCCTCGCACCCGCTCACGGACAAGGGCATCGCGGCGTTCCTGGACGACTGGAAAAAGTCGGGGAACTCTTTACCCTAAACCTTTGAGGGGACAGGCAAAGATTTCTTTCACGCAAAGGCGCAAAGGGCGCGGAGAAGAAATTAATTGAATTTGACTCTGCGCCCTTTGCGCCTTTGCGTGAAAAAACACATCTATAATTCGCGTCATGAATAATGATCTACAAACGGTTGCCCAGGCCGGCCGCGCCCCGGCGGTTCCGCTCCCGGGCGTGTTGAAGATCGGGAACCTGGTGTTCGAACCGCCGGTGGTGCTGGCGCCGATGGCCGGGATCACGTCGTGGCCGGTGCGGATGCTGTGCCGGCGGATGGGCGCGCCGCTGGCGTTCACGGAGATGGTGAGCGCGGCGGCGATCGCGCGGGGCAAGGCGCGGGGCGACACGCTGAACGCGTTGAAGACGGCGCCTGCCGACCGGCCGCTGGGCATCCAGCTCTTCGGGCATGACCCGGAGGAGATGGCGCAGGCCGCGCGCATCCTGTCATCCTTGGAGGCCGACATCATTGACGTCAACATGGGCTGTCCCGTGAAGAAGGTGGTGAAGCGGGGCGGCGGCGCGGCGCTGATGCAGGACCTTGCCCGCGCCGGCGAGATGGTGAGAAAAACCAGGGGCGCGGTCAAGGTGCCGCTCACGGTGAAGATGCGGCTCGGCTGGGACCACGCCTCGAAAAACGCGGCGGAGCTGGCCCGGATTTGCGAGGGCGAGGGCGCGGACGCGGTCACGGTGCACGGCCGGACCCGGGCCCAGGGCTTCGCGGGGGAGGTGGACCTGGAGGGCATCCGCGCGGTGGTGCAGGCGGTGAAGATACCGGTGATCGGCAACGGCGGCATCCTGCGGCCGGAGGACGCGGCCCGGATGATGGATGAGACCGGGTGCGCGGGAGTGATGGTGGCGCGGGGCATGAGGGGAGGGCCCTGGATCTTCCGGGCGCTCAGTGGGCGCGGGAGCGGCCGCCCCTCCATGACGGAGAGGGCGGAGGCCGTGGGCCGGCTGTTTTCGTGGATGCTGGACCTGATGCCGGAGAAGCGGGCCGTGGTCGAGATGCGCAAGCACCTGGCGTGGTACTCGAAGGGCCTGCCGCGCGCGGCCGACCTGCGCCGCGAGCTGCACACATTAAGCACCGCCGCCGAGATCAGGGAGATGGTCGGGAAATACTTTGCTGAGTAAGGTGAAGGTACAAGCTCTTTTTTCAACGCCAAGGCGCCAAGGCGCAGAGGTCCGATAATATTGTTAGAATAAATAAACCTCTGCGCCTTGGCGCCTTGGCGTTGAAAAGAGCCGCGGATCCATCGCCCGCAGAATCCCTTTACTTCTGGGTCGGCGCGGCCGATCCGGCGTCCCACATGCCGAGCATGCTGCGCTTGGCGAAGTCCTGGAGGCGGAGGAAGAGCTTGGTGTATTCGGTGTTGGGCGAACCGCCGGTCTTGACGCGGGCGTAGCCGTTCATGACCAGGTCGGCGTTCACGAACATGTCCTTGCCCACGAAGACGTAGGCCATGAGCCGGCCCTTCTCGTCGGTTTTCTGGAGCCCGTAGATCAGGTTCACGGTGCGGCCCTGCATGATCTTCTTCTGATACTCGACGGAGTCCTTGTGGACCTTGGTGTCGCCCTTGAGCTCATCGGGGAACTCGATCCCGACGTAGGTCACTTTCTGTCCGTCGTCCAGCTCGAAGGTATCGCCGGAGATGATCCTTTTGACCTTGCCCTCGTTAATCTGGGGCCGAGGGTCCAGGCCCGAGGCATGATAACGCAACTGGATTTCCTGGAACTGCTGGGGCGTCACCGCGGAGCCGGGCGGTCCGGGGACGTCGGGCGGCGGAGTGCGCTTGGCCGCGGCCGCGCCGGGCGAGGCGTGGTCGTAAAAAATGAAGTTGCCCTTCTCGTCTTTGTCAAAACCGATCCCGGCGGGCGTGGTGTAGTGGTCGAGGTCGTAGCGGACAAGGTCGCGGTATTTCCGGGGGAGCTTGTCGGTACGGTCGGTGGCGTGATAGCTGCCGTCCGGGTCGGTCCAGGTGTACATCACGGCCAGGCTCACGCTGCTGATGAACAGGAGAGCGATCACCAATCCCAAAGTCCGCATCTTCCGCTTCATGACTCACCTCCACCGGAACATTAGATCGCTGTTTTCCGCCCGGGGCCAGGGCCCCGGACGGTAAACATGATTATACCGTTTCGGGATGAAAAAAGCAACCGAAAAATGGATGGGCCCGTCCCCGGTCTTGCCGGCGCGGCGGTGGTGCGCTTAGAATATGGATTCAGGAGGTCGAGGATGCGGGCGGTGGTGCAAAGGGTTTCGGAGGCGAGCGTCGCGGTCGAGGGCGAGACGGTGGCTGCGATCGGCCGCGGGTTCCTGGTGCTCCTGGGGGTCGCGGGTGATGACAGCGAGGCGGACGCGGAGTGGATGGCGGAGAAGATCGTGAACCTCCGGGTGTTCGAGGACGACGAGGGCAAGCTCAACCGGTCGCTTCAGGAGTCCGGCGGCGAGCTTTTGGTGGTGTCGCAGTTCACGCTGCTGGGCGATTGCCGGAAGGGGCGGCGGCCGTCGTTCTCCGGCGCGGCGGGTCCGGAGCAGGCGCGGGAGTTGTACTTGAAGTTCGCGCGCGGGGTGGAGGAACGGGGCGTTTCGGTGCGGACGGGCCGGTTCCAGGCGATGATGGACGTGGCGCTGGTGAACCGGGGGCCGGTGACGCTGCTCCTGGACAGCAAGAAGACCTTCTAACAGTATTTAGTATCTAGTATCACTCTTGTCCAAAATAGGAGCTAAGAAAACCGCCCAGGCGCCAAGAACGCCAAGAATCGCCAAGTAAATTCTGGTGTTTCTTTGCGGCGGGACAAAAAACAACTCCAGGGCTTTGGCCCCAACCTGCTTGGCGAACCGGCCGACGGG
>DATKZS010000110.1:0-13221 GCA_035527835.1 bacterium | reverse complement strand
CGGCAGCCATTCCTGAAGCGAAGGCGGCAGAAGATACATCTGCTCCCGGTTGCACGCTTTGAATTTTTTGTCCATCATGGGGACATTGTATCATGAATCGTTATCGAGGCGGAGAAATTTTTTCTCCGACAGGCTCCTAGGGTATATAGTGCTGGTGAGCCGAATGTCGGTCCCGATCTTGGCCCCGTCCGCGCTGATCCGGGCAAAGTAAATTTCACTAGCATTGTCTCGGTCATCAGCCCAGCTTACCCCGAACTCAGAACCGGTCCAGGAAAGAGATGGAAAATAACTCCAACCCGCGTTATTGGTCACCAGGAGGTCTGAGCCGATCTTGGCTCCCGCCGCGCTGATCCGGGCAAAGTAGATTTCAATGTTTCCATCCCGAAAATCCTCCCAGATCACCCCGAATTCTGATCCTGTCCAAGTAAGAGATGGATTCAAGCTATCACTCGCATCGCTGGTCACCCGGAGGTCTGTGCCGATCTTAGCCCCAGCCGCGCTGATCCGGGCAAAGTAGATTTCATTGTTCCCGTCTCTATTATCCTCCCAGATCACCCCGAACTCGGAGCCAGTCCAGGAAAGAGAGGGAGCCCAGCTATTATTTTCGGCTTGGGTCACTCTGAGCTCTTGACCGATCTTGGCGAAAGTTTCTACTCCTCCATCACTTATACCATCGCAATCATTATCCAACCCATCACAAATCTCCTCCGCCCCCGGATAGGTCAGGCTGTCGCCGTCGTCGCAGTCCACACCGTTGCGGGTTGTGTAGGCGTCGCAGCCGATGAACCAGGTGTCGAGGTCGGAGTCAACGCAGGCGGCGCAGGAGAGCCAGTTGTCGGGGTCGGCGTCGTCGCAGTCGGGGCCGTTACGGCCGTCATAATTGTCGCACACTCCCCACCATCCGTCGCCGTCGTTGTCGGCGCAGGTGGCGCAGGAGATCCAGTTGTCGGGGTCGGAGTCGTCGCAGTCGGGGCCGTTGATGCCCGCGTACACGTTGCAGGCGCCGTACCATCCGTCTCCGTCCTGGTCTTGGCAGGTTGTGCACGCGGACCAGTTATCGGGGTCGTGGTCGTCGCAGTCCTTGGCCTGGCCGCAGACGACTTTGGGGCGGGGGTAGTTTATGCCGAGCTGCTCGCCGGGGTACATGGCGCCGTAGCCGTCGCCGTCAAAGTCGGCGCACAGGTACACGGCGGTGTCCTCCTGCGCGCAGTCCCGGAAGCAGCCGGGGACGATGGAGCAGAGCAATATGATCAGGGCCGCGCGTATAACAAGCCTCAGGGTCCTTGGGTCCATGCCTTTCCCTCCTGCATAGGTCCCATTATCAGCCGGGCGAATATCGGATGTCAAGTCCGGGAAGGAAGAAAGTAAAAAGGAAAAAAGAAGAGGAAAGACTTCGCGCTTGTCTGTGGTTCGACCCCTTCAGGGTCGGGGTATCTGGTGTGGCCCGGTCCCGCAGGTTTCACCTGCGGCTACTCATATTTCACCCCTTGCGGGGTGCGGAAACCATAAAAAATTGACCTTGTCAGGTTGCGTGATAGAATGTTCGCGCCCATGGCTGACAAGGAAAAAGACGCCGGCGCGCCGCTGACGATCCGGGAGCGGCAGGAGCGGCTGGAGCACCAGGTGCTTTCACCGCTGGCCGCGAAGAGCGACGAATCCAAGGGGCGGCTCAGGCCGGAAAAGCCCTGCCACGTCCGGCCCGCGTTCCAGCGTGACCGCGACCGCATCATTCATTGCAAGGCCTTCCGGCGCCTCAAGCACAAGACCCAGGTTTTCCTGGCGCCGAAGGGCGACCACTACCGCACCCGGCTGACCCACACCATCGAGGTCAGCCAGATCGCCCGCACCATCTCCCGCGCCCTGCAGCTCAACGAGGACCTGACCGAGGCCATCGCGCTGGGCCACGACCTCGGCCATACCCCCTTCGGCCACGCCGGCGAGTTCGCGCTCGACGAGGTCGTGCCCGGCGGCTTCCACCACTGGGAGCAGTCGCTCCGGGTGGTGGACGAGCTGGCCTACGAGGGAGCGGGACTCAACCTCACCTGGGAGGTCCGCGACGGGATCCTCAAGCACTCGAAGGGCCGCGACAACCCGGTCATCCCCTCGCGCTCCGCGGACCAGCCCGCCACCCTGGAAGGCAAGGTAGTTCGCATCGCCGACATCGTGGCCTATACCAACCACGATCTGCAGGACGCGATCGCCGCCGGACTGATCAAGGCCTCCGAAGTGCCCCGCGAACTGATTGAGACGCTCGGCAAGTCCCACTCCCGGCGCATCAACAACATGGTCACCGACATTGTCGTGGAAACCGCGAAGCAGGGCAAGAACGCGCTGGCCATGAGCCGCGAGCTGCTCACGGCCACGGAAAAGCTGAAAGCCTGGCTCTTCGAGCGCGTGTACGAGAACGACGAAGTGCAGCGCGAGTTCCGCAAGTCGCGCCACGTCATCCAGGAGCTCTACCACTATCTTGTCAAAAACCCGGACCAGCTAAGGAGGCTAACCGACAAAAAGGAGTTCAAGTACGACATCGAGATCGAGGCCCGCGACTTCATCGCCGGAATGTCCGACTCCTATGCCCTGCACATCTTCGATGACCTGTTCGTGCCGAGGCCATGGGCGTACTAAAGAGGTTTGAGGTTTGGGGTTTGAGGTTTGGGGTTTGAGGTTTGGGGTTTGAAGACCTGGGTCCGTTAGGCGATGTGATGTTTAACTTATTGTAATTTAATATAATTATTCACAGATCTTTTCGAAAAATCATGGCTCGGTCATGCGTTTCTGAAGCATCTTCCATAATTGAGCTTGGGCCGGCCTGAAAAAATTTGACCAATCACTAAAAAATGTCGTCATAATTTGCTTTTTAATGTTGACTTTTTTTGGTTAGTGCTTATTTTGTCGGCAGTAGTTATTGGGGGCCAAGGTGCGTCAATTAGTTATTGAGGATCAATGAAGTTTTTCAGGAGGCTAAGGTAATGGGAAAAATTATCGGTATTGACCTGGGCACGACCAACTCGGTGGTTGCGGTCATGGAGGGCGGCGATCCGAAGATCATTGCGAACGAGGAAGGCGGCCGGACCACGCCCAGCGTCGTAGGGTTCACCAAGGAGGGCGAGCGGCTGGTCGGTCAGATCGCCAAGCGCCAGTCCATCACCAACCCGGAGAACACGGTCTATTCGATCAAGCGGTTCATGGGCCGGCGCTACGGGGAGGTCGGCCAGGAGATCAAGCTGGTCCCATACAAGGTGACGCAGGAGTCGAACGGCGACGTGCGGGTGGAGGTCCGAGGCAAGAAATTCTCTCCGCCCGAGATTTCGGCCATGATCCTGCAGAAGCTTAAAAAAGCGGCCGAGGATTACCTTGGCGAGGAAGTGAAGGAGGCCGTGATCACGGTCCCGGCCTATTTCAACGACAGCCAGCGGCAGGCGACCAAGGACGCGGGCAAGATCGCGGGACTTGACGTCAAGCGCATCATCAACGAGCCCACCGCCTCCGCCCTGGCCTATGGCCTGGACAAGAAGAAGAACGCCACCATCGCGGTCTACGACTTCGGCGGCGGCACGTTCGACATCTCCATTCTGGAAGTGGGCGACAACGTGGTCGAGGTCAAGGCGACCCACGGCGACACCCACCTGGGCGGCGACGACATAGACCACCGCATCATGGAGTGGCTGGTAGCCGAGTTCAAGAAGGAGTCGGGGATTGACGTGTCCAAGGACAAGATGGTGATGCAGCGCTTGAAGGACGCGGCGGAAAAGGCCAAGATCGAGCTCTCCACCACCATGGAGTCCGAGGTCAACCTGCCCTTCCTCACCGCCGACGCCTCCGGGCCCAAGCACCTCACCATCAAGCTCGCTCGCTCCAAGTTCGAGCAACTGGTGGACGACATCATCTTGCGCTCGAAGGGGCCGTGCGAGAAGGCCATCGCCGACGCGCGGCTCAAGCCGGAGCAGATTGACGAGGTCGTGCTGGTGGGCGGCTCGACCCGCATCCCGCGGGTGCAGAACCTGGTCAAGGAATTGTTCGGCAAGGAGCCGAAGAAGACGGTGAACCCGGACGAGGTCGTGGCCGCCGGCGCCGCGGTGCAGGCCGGAGTGCTCGGCGGAGAGGTCAAGGACATCCTGCTCCTCGACGTGACCCCGCTGTCGCTCGGCGTCGAGACCCTGGGCGGCGTGATGACCACCCTGATCGCCCGCAACACCACCATCCCCACCCGCAAGTCCGAGACCTTCACCACCGCCGCCGACAACCAGACCTCCGTCGAGATCCACGTGCTGCAGGGCGAGCGGCCAATGGCGGCGCAGAACCGCACCCTCGGCCGCTTCCACCTCGTCGGCATCCCGCCTGCGCCGCGCGGACTGCCCCAGATCGAGGTCGCCTTTGACATTGACGCCAACGGCATCGTCAACGTCTCGGCCAAGGACATGGCCACCAGCAAGGTCCAGAACATCACCATCACCGCGAGCTCCGGCCTCAACGACGACGACATCAAGCGCATGGTCACGGACGCCGAGGCCCATGGCGACGAGGACAAAAAGCGCCGCGAGGCCGTCGAGGCCAGGAACCACCTCGACTCCGTGATCTACAACACCGAGAAAATCCTGAACGAGAACCGAGCGAAGATTCCCGAGGCCGACGCCGGCGCGGTCGAGTCCGCCATCGCCGACGGCAAGAAGGCGCTCGAGGGGGAGGACGCGGAGGCCATGAAGCAGGCCGCCGAGCGCATCCTCCAGTCCTCCCACAAGATCGCCGAGGTTCTGTATAAGCAGCAGACCGCCGGGCCCGCGCCCGGGGCCGCGCCCGGACCCGAACCGCAAGGCCCGCAAGGCGCCAAGGAAGGCGAGGTCATTGACGCCGAGTATGAGGACTCGAACTGATTTGGAGTGCGCTGGCATGACAGCGCTTTCATTAAGCTTGATGACTTGATTCGCATCGGGAGTTATGATTAGTCTGGCCGTGATCTGAAGGGCTAATGAAAGCGGCGTCATGTGCCGCCGCACTCCAAAGGGAGTTTGCCATGCCTTACAATAAATGGGATCCGTTGCAGGACCTGATCTCGCTGCACCAGGAGCTGTTCGGGGAAGGCCCGGAATTCGGGATCACCGAGTCGCCCGGGTCGGCCTGGTCGCCGGCGGTGGACATCTACGAGACCAGCGGGTCCTTCGTTATCAAGGCCGAGGTGCCGGGCATCAATCCGGACAAGATCAAGGTCGAGTACCGCGACCGCCACCTGGTCATCAGCGGCGAGCGGCCGGCCCGCAAGATGGAACAGTCGCGCAAGTACCACCACGTCGAGCGCACCTACGGCCCGTTCGAGCGCGTGTTCTCGCTCCCCTACAATGTGGACTGCGAGGCCATCGAGGCCCAGTACCAGGATGGAGTGATCGAGGTCACCATTCCCAAGAGTGAGGAAAACAGCCGGAAGTGCATCGAGGTCAAGGGCTGATCCGAACCGCGTAACACCTGCGTCCCGCCGCCATCTTCTCTTGTTGTTACGCCGCCAGGCCGGCGGCGCTTCCAGGGGCGGCGCTTGGTTGCCGCTATCTTTTGCTTTTCCTCCTGAAATCCGCGATCATCTTGGCAGCAGGCAAGGCCACTTTCAAGGTCCGACCTCCAGAGCCAGGGCAGCAACAAAGGATGATCTGATGAATGACCTCCGCAAAGTGGACTCGAAAGAGGCCGGCCTCTTGTTCTTCCTGATCCTCGGGAAATATTTCCTCAAGACCGAAGACCTGCACTACGGCTTGTGGACCGAGGGCATGGAGGTCAACGCCGCCAATTTCCCCATCGCCCAGGAAAATCACTCCCGGTTCATCATCTCCAGGATCCCGCAAGGCGCCTCCACCATCCTCGACGTCGGTTGCGGCGCCGGCGTCCTCGCTTCCAAGCTTCTTGACAAAGGCTACAAGGTGGATTGCGTCTCGCCGAGCCCGCTCCTCACCAAGCAGGCCCAAGCCCGCCTCAACGGCGGCTGCGAAATCATCGAGCAATGCTACGAGGACATCGAACCCCGAAAAACCTATGACCTCGTCATGTTCAGCGAGAGCTTCCAATACGTCAAGCTCGCCGCCGCCCTCCCAAAAACCATGAAGCTGTTGAACGCCGGCGGCCACCTCCTCATCTGCGACTTCTTCAAGACCGAGGCCAAGGTCAAGAGCGCGTTGCACGGCGGCCACAAGCTCTCCAAGTTCTACCGCGAGATCGCCAAGCTCCCCCTCCAACCCGTCGCCGACGTGGACCTCACCGCCCAGGCCGCACCCAATCTCGACCTGGTCAGAGACATGCTCGACAACGTCGGCATTCCCATCCGCGACCTCATCGAATACTACGCGCGGGCCAACCATCCACTCATCGCCCGCTTCATCGCCTGGAAATACAAGAAGAGGATCGAGAAGCTGAACCACAAATACTTCAGCGGAGAGCGCAACGCCAAGACCTTTGCCGTCTCCAAGTCCTACCGCTTCCTCCTTTACCGCAAGCTCCCCGCCCTCTGAGCGACCGGATTGACTGACCCCGATTATTCCGCGATACTCTATATGCATCGCCATCCCAGCGACGATGCGGGCTGATCTTCAGCTATAATTCTTTTGACAGGATCAACAGGATTTTCAGGATGGAAGAGAAGAGATTTAAATCCCACGAATCCTGTTTATCCCGTCAAAAAAATTCTCTTTCCGACCTTGGCGACTTGGCGTTTAATTAGCCCCTCCCTTGGGGCCTTTGGAGGACACCATGTTTCCCGGACATCCCTGGCAAGGCGAGCCCTTCGGCGCCGTCGAGTATTACTGGTACCTGAAGCGCGGCTACGAGCTCGACATCCTCTTCGAGGTCAACGTGAAGCCGTTCATCGAGTTCTGCAAAAAAGCCGGCCAGCGCTCGAACCAGCTCACCATGAAAATCGCCACCCGCCTCTCCACCGAATTCCTGCCCCAGTACATGCTCGCCTTGAACGGAAAGCCCTATCCCAGCCGCTACCCGGCCGGCTACGTCCGGCCCGTGCACCCGGGCGCCGACATGCTCGAGCACATCGCCATCCGCGAGAAGAACGGCAAGTTCGAGGAGCGCAACATCCGCGAGTCCTGGCAGCCGCTCGTCAAATGGTTCGCCAACCATACCCCCCGCCTCGCCGTGTGGCTGGCCTATCACTTATTCGCCTACCGCGAGACCAAGAACAATTACGCCCTCATGGTCTCCAGGAACCCGCTCAAGGGCCTGGGAACAAAGGTCATCTTCTTCGGCGCCCACTACCGAACCATGTGCCTCGCCATCCCCTACGGCGAGACCGTGACCTGTATGTTCTGCGCCCCCCACGCCTTCGGCAATATCAATCAGTTCGAGCCCTTCCTGAAAAAGTTCAAGCTCTGGATGGAGGACCCCTCCCAGATACCCCAGGACCTCATTGCCAAGCCCTACCTCGAAGCGCCCCCCGCCGGCTCATGAGGTCAGGAAATAAAACATGGCGCTGCTGAGCGACATAATTATCATTTTAGCGCTCTCCGTCCTGGCGCTGCTCGCGTGCAGCCGCTTGCGCGTGCCCTCCATCATCGGCCTGGTCATCGCCGGCGTCGTGGCCGGGCCGCGCGGGGCCGGGCTCATCAGCTCGGTCCATGAAGTGGACACCCTGGCCGAGATCGGCGTCGTGCTCCTGCTCTTCACCATCGGCGTCGAGTTCTCCATGCGCAGCCTCCTCAAAATCAGGAAGCTGGTCGTCTGGGGAGGCGGCGCGCAGGTATTGTTGACCGCCGCGGCATGTTACGGCCTGGCACGACTGCTCGGCCGACCTCCCGCCGAGGCCGTGTTCTGGGGATTCCTCTTCGCCATGAGCAGCACCGCCGTCGTCCTCAAAACCCTCCAGGACCGGGCCGAGCTGGAAAGCCCCCACGGACGCGCCGTGCTCGCGGTCCTCATCTTCCAGGACCTCATCGTCGTCCCCGTCATACTGCTCATTCCTTTCCTGGCCGGAAAGACCGGGGGCCATCAGTCTCTGTTCATGCTCGGGGCCAAGGTCATTATGATCCTCGCCCTGGTGATCGCCTCCGCTAAATGGATCGTCCCCTATCTCCTGTACCAGACCGCGCGCACCAGGAGCCGCGAGGTCTTCATCATCACCATCATCCTGATCTGCCTGGCCGCCGCCTGGCTAACCTACAGCGCCGGCATGTCCCTGGCGCTGGGAGCTTTCCTTGCCGGACTCATCGTCTCCGAGTCCGAATACAACCATGAGACGCTCGGCAACATCCTGCCCTTCCGCGACGTGTTCCTGAGCTTCTTCTTCATCTCCATCGGTATGCTGCTCGATCCGGCCATCCTCTGGGCCCGGCCCCTGCTCATCATCGCCGCCGTCCTCACCATCCTCGGACTCAAGGCCGTGCTCGCCGGCGTCGCCGCCGTCTCCCTGCGCCTGCCCCTCAAAACCGCGGCCCTCGCCGGCCTCGCCCTGGCCCAAGTCGGAGAATTCTCCTTCATCTGTTCCCGCATCGGACTCCAGCACGGACTCATCAGCGACGACCTCTATCAGTGGTTCCTCGCCTGCGCCGTCATCAGCATGGGCCTCGCGCCCCTCGCCATCCATTACGCGCCACGGATCGCGGACGCCCTGCTCCTTCTCCCCTGGCCCGAAAAATTGAAAAGCGGCTCCGGGATCGCCGGGCCCGCGGCCCCGCCCGGACTGGCCCAACACCTCGTCATCATCGGATACGGTGTCAACGGCAGGAACGTGGCCCGCGCGGCCAGGCTCGCCGGCATCCCCTACGTCATCATCGAGATGAACCCGGAGACGGTCCGCGCCGAGCGCGCCCGCGGCGAGCCCATCCATTACGGCGACGCCTCCCGCGACGCCGTGCTCGCAGCCGCCGGACTTAAAAACGCGAAAATCGCCGTCATCGCGATCAACGACGCAACCGCCACCCGCGCCATCGCCGCCGCCGGCCTGAGCCTTAACCCACGACTCCACCTCATCGTCCGCACCCGCTACGTCCAGGAGATCAAGCCGCTCAAAAAGCTCGGCGCCCACGAGGTCATCCCCGAGGAATTCGAGACCTCCGTCGAAATCTTCTCCCGCGTCCTCGCCCGATACCTCATCCCCCGCGACGAGATCGAGAAGCTCGCCGCCAGGGTGCGCTCCGAGGGCTACGAGATGCTCCGATCCCTCTCGCCCGCGCCGACCGATCTGGACCTCCGCGCCGAGCTGCCCGACGTCGAAGTCAGCGCCGTACGCGTGCCCCCTGACTCCTCCATCATCGGCAAGTCCCTGGCTATGCTCGACTTGAGAAAAAAATGCGGCGCCACCGTCCTGGCCGTCCGCGGTAAAAATCAAACCGTGACCAATCCCGCCGGAGACATTATCATCGCGCCCGGCGACGTGCTTTTCCTCTTCGGCCCGCCCGATAAAATCTCCGCCGCCGCGCAAATGATCCGAAGCGTTATTAATGGGAGTGGTAAATAGCGGACAATGCCGCCATGGTGGCGGGGACACTCCTGTCCCACGCGCCCCTAAAGTATGCAGACGGGGCCCGACAAGAGTGTCGGGCCCCGCCTATCAATGAAAGCATCAGGCCTCGGCCTGTAATGCCCGGCCGCTCTATCTCGCCTCGAACCTCAGGATCGTGTCTATCGGATCAATCTGATCTTTGCTCAACGTGATCCGGCCCCCGGAAATTGAGACCTCTTCGTGCGACGGCTCAAGATACGCATTGTCCGCGCCCTGCCACGGAGAGCCCGTGAGCTCAAGCGTCACCGGGCCTCCGCCGCCAGTGAAGTTGATGAGATGGAGAAGATGGTCGCCGCCGATTCTCGTGGCTACCGCGCCGAAATCCTTGGAGTAACCGCTGACTCCCGGCGGCCGGTCACCCGCGTACTTGAGCGCGACCGCATCCGTGAACAGCGCCTTCCTTGGGCTGTACCACTCCCCGATCCGTTCCATCTGCCGTACGTGGTCCGGGATCACCGAGCCGGAAAGCTCCGTGCCCACCCCGATCAGGCTCCGGCCCCCGTTCGCCATCACCACCGCCGAGATCCGCACCAGCAGGTCCGGGTCATCGCGCAGCCGGATGTCCTGCCAGTTCCGGCCGCACGGAGAGATCAGCTCCCACGGATGATCGAAGCCGCGCCGGTAATCGTTCGCCATTTTCCACGCGTTCCCCGAAAGGCTGGTCACGAAATTGGTCAGGCTGTCGAACTCCAGCCGCGTCCGGTTCAGGCCGTGGGCCTCGCCCGAGGTGTAGCTCAGCTTCCCGGCCGCGCCCGGCATGCCGTTCGACGCATTGCACGTAACCACCAGCTCCGGGTAGTGCGAGCTGAGAAAGTCCAAACTGAACGGCGCGCTCCGGTCCGGCCAGCTCGTCCACCAGTCCAGCCACAACCCGTCCGGATGATACTGCTCGATCAGCTCCGTGAACTGGCCCGCCAGAAAATCCGTGTAAACATCGCCCGGCACCGTCCCCATCAACGAGAACGTGCTGCTGCGGTTCGGCTGAATCTTGTCGAAGATCGGGTTGTGGTCGAAGATCGTCGAGTAATAAAACATGAACGGGATGCCCGCCGCCCGGCTCTGCTCCGCGAACTGGCCCGCGTAATCCATCGGCGTCTTCCAGTCAGTGAGCTTGGTGTTGAAGTAACAGATCCCGTCGTGCCACTTCACCTCGAACAAGTGAAAATCAACACCCGCCCGCTCCGACAGGTCCAGGAACTCGGAAACCTTGCAAAACGGACCGTCAAACTTGAGCCGGCCATCGTCATCGCTCATCGCCTCGTTGAACTTCACAAAGTCCCGCATCCACACCCACCCCGGCCGCTGCTCGATCTGATACTGAATCCCCAGCCCCGGCCGCTGCCACCACGCCCACCCCTCCGCCTTCTCCCCCGCCGCATGGACCACAAACGCGCCGGCAGATATCACCAGCGCCGCCAATAACAGGACCTTTTTCATCATGGCCTTATCCTCTCTTTCTCCCAAGAATTCACGGACAATATTCAAGCGGATGGCTGAGGAGCAATGCTATTTACTTCTGTAGAAGTCTTTGATGAACGCATGGAATTTCCGTTTGATCTCGGCTTCCTCGTCGGGGGAGAATTTAAGCTCCTTGAACCTGGCAGATAGTTTGGTTCGGGGGACCTGGCGCTTGTCCTTGACCAGTCTGGCAATATCTTCGTAATCTTCCGCCCTGCCCGCAATGGCCTTGGTCAGCACGAAGTCCACCAGATCAGGCTGGTAAACCTCTATGTGGTCGAATGACAATGGTACTTTTTGAGCATGGGCCTCATAGCCGATCAATTGGTATCCCTTCATCTCGCCGTCGGGAAATAAATCCAGCCTGACCCTGTCCTTGATCTCAATCTCGCTGGCGATCCCGCTGATGGCCCGGAAATCCCGGCGCGATAAGATAAAGTCCAGGTCTTTCGACGCGCCCTTCACGTCGGACAACGAAAGATACGTCCCTCCCACGCAGTACAGCTTGATGCTCCGCGGCAGGCCCTCAAGTTCCCGGTCTATCTTCCGCAGAATGGAGAGAACGTCCTCTTTGGTGAGCCATTTGTCTTTGGTCATGATCCCTGACGCCGGAATATAGATTAAGCCAATCGGCCACGTCCCGCTCGGCAACCGTGCTCCAAACCCGCCATTTTATATTCAACGCACGCTGCGGACCCGTCCGGATTATCCTCCGCCCAAACGCCGGAGTGGTGGGATTGAGGTGCGTCCAATGATAGCGGCCCCCTATAAGCCTCGATGCGAGCTTTCTCAACTGCGCTTCTGCCTCCGCCCGGCCCGCGAGTTCCGCCGCCCCCGCGCTCATATCCGCCAAGTAGCCCAGCCGGTTCGCCCCCGCTTTCTTCGCCGCCAGCTCCGCCAGCCGGCCAGGGTCAAACCTCTCCTCCACCAGCCGCACCGCCAAAAGCTTCAACTCCCGCGTGGACCGTGCCCCAAGCCATTCACTGATTATCCGTTCCTCGATCCCCATCTCTTCCACTATTCTATTTCACGGTGAATGAAAAGCAAGCGAGTCATCCCACCCCCACGGTGGCGGGGACACTCCTGTCCCCGGCCTTCGTGCCGACCAGAGTGTCGGTCCCACCTCTATTGTAGGAGCGACTTCAGTCGCGATTCCCGCCACCGCCACTACTTCGACGATCCCTGTACTTCATAAGGCGCCTTGCCCAACACCGCCTCAATCGCCGCCTCCCCCCTCACCCCGTCAAAATCCTTGTCCCTCCGCGCCATCTCCAAATGCTTCCCATCCAGCTCAATCGCCTTCTTCAAATCCTCGGCGCAAAGATCAACCTCTTTCAAGTGGGCTCTGATGCAGGAGCGGTTATAGTATGCTTTATCATGTATTGGATTGATCTCGATGGCTTTATTATATTCATCTATCGCTCTTGCATGGTCTCCTGATTTCTCTCGGTTTACACCGCGGTTATAATATACGTTACCATCTTTTGGATCGATCTCAATGGCTTTATCATAATCGGCTATCGCTCCCGCATGGTCTCCTGATTCTGTCCGGGCAACTCCGCGGTTACAGTATGCTTTGGCGTCTTTCGGATTGATTTCAATGGCCTTATCAAAATCGGCTATCGCTCCCGCATGGTCTCCTAATTTGCCTCGGGTCACGCCTCTGTTATAGTATGCTTCGACATATTTGGGATTGATCTCAATAGCTTTATCATAATCGATTATCGCTCCCGTATGGTCTCCTGATTTTCCCCGGGCCAAGCCGCGGTTCCAGTATACGTTGGCATCCTTCGGATTGATCTTAATGGCTTTATCAAAATCGGATATCGCTTTTGCATAGTCCCCTGATTTTCCCCGGGCCGAGCCTCTGTTAAAGTATATTTGGGCAGCTTTGGGATTGATCTCAATGGCCTTATCAAAATCGGCTATCGCTCCCGCATGGTCACCTAAGTCTGTCCGGGCCACTCCGCGGTTGCTGTATGCTTTAGCATTTTTTGGATTTATCTCAATGGCTTTTGTCCAGCATTCAATAGCTTGATTCAATTCGGAATTTTCATAGGCCTCCACACCTCGATTGAAGTTCTCTCTGGCTTCCCGCTCCTGAGGTGTCTCTCCCAACGTCGGAAGTTGAGTGCTAGCGATGCTCGCTATCTTTTCTTCGGCTTTTTTTATTAACTCGCCTTCAATAGCCTTGAAACCTCGTCTTGCTTCTTGAGGCTGTCCCATCCATAGTTGAAGGTTCTTAAAAAGGATGGCGGTTCCATCCAGCTGATTGTAAA
>DATKZS010000109.1:0-114635 GCA_035527835.1 bacterium | reverse complement strand
CCTCCAGCATGAAGTCGAGCGATTTTTCGCCGTGCGCCCGGGCCGCGACCATGCCCTTCACGTAGCTCAGCGGCGGGAAGACCTGGGCGCGGATGGCGCGGTCGCGGCCGCCGGGCTCGTCGTCCATCAAGGAAAGGTAATACGGGGTGGCGCCGAAGGGCAGGCACTCCTCCCCGGCCGCGGCGATGGCCTCTCTCTCTTCCGCGGTCAGCGTGACCAGCCCCTCAAGGTCCTTGAGCCCGCGGGCGATGTGGCGGAACTGCCAGCGGTAGTCGTGCCATTCACCGGCCGAGGCGTTGAAGGCCTCGAGGATTTTGCGGCGCCGCTGCTGCCTTCTTTTAATAGCTTCGGGGTCGAGGCCGGACTGGTAGCGGGCGAAGTCGAGCGCCACCTTTCCCGACCACAGGCTGTCCAGGTCGCGGCTCCTTTTTTTCGCGGCCTCGCGGCCCTCCAGCTCGGAGGTCTCCAAAAACTTTTCCTCCGGCGACTGGCCCATGACCTCGCCCAGCGCGCCGGTGAGCAGGTGCAGGGCGTCGGTCCAGAAAGCCGGGCCCAGCTCCGGCCGCGGCCTGCCGTGCGCCACGTCGTGGATGGCGCGGGCAAAGGAAAACTTGGCCAGGTCCTCGGAGCGCTTCTTGAGCACGGAGCGCAGCGCCTGCGAGCAGTCGCGGACCCGGATGATCGCGTTCTCGTCAATGCTGCCGTAATCGTGGAAGATATCGAACTCCGATTCGACGGTCAGCCGAGACAGGCGGTCGCGCAACTGGCCCAAGTTCCGAGACCTCCGGGCCAGCGCGAACACCAGCGGCGCCCGGGACTTAATATAGTCCGGAGTCGGCTGATACTTTTCCATAGAGGGCCTCCTTTCCGCCCCGCGCCGCGAGCGACCGGCCCGCGAGAAAGCGCGCAGGTCCATGATGCAAAGGTGAAACGGATGTAACTCCTGATCAAAACGCCGGTCCGTGAAGCGGCGGCGACAATCGTTACGGGAAAATGGCGGAAAAATTCAATCTCGCGCCGACCGCCGCCAAGGGCGGAATACCAGCGCACTGGTTATTATCATAGGGCGTTTTCTTAGAACTGTCAAGCATAATGAAATGATTATAATTAGAATAATTGACAAAGCGGCCCCCGGACACTATCATTAAACATTTGATGACGGGTTTAAGTCCGACGAGTCCGTAAAGAATTGCCGGGGGAGGAAGCAGGGGAAGTGATGAAAGTCAGGGTCACGTTGCTGCTGGGGATTATTGCCCTATTTTTCTTTGTGATGGGCGCGTCCTGCCCGAAACAGACGGGCACTGTAAATAATCGCAAGCCGGCGGTGGATGCTCAAGCGGCCAAGGCTTCCCTTGCGGATGGCGAGGCCCTTTTCCAGTCCGGCGATTACGAGGGCGCGCGGGCCAAGTATCAGGAGGTATTGGAGAAATACCCCGGCACCGAATGGTCGAACCAGGCGCAGTTCCGGCTCGCCCAGTGCGACTACAGCCTGGGGAAGACCGATGAGGCCCTGGCCGGTTTCCGCCAGTACGTGGACAACAACAAGGATAATTCCAACGTGGAGCTGGCAAAGGACTATATTGTCCAGATCATTGAAGGCAAGCTCAAGCAGACCGAACTTGACTATCAGACCATGGTGGCGGGCCTGGAACAGCAAAACTACCGTCTCGAATTGATCAACAAGTACCTGCGCAAGTCCGTGGACTCCGAGGTGATCTATCTGGAGCTGGACCTTCAAGCCAACCGGGTGTTCGTCAAGATCGGCTCGCAGACGCTCTACGAGTATCCGGTGGTTACCGGCAAGGGCAAGACCCGCCTCAAAACCACCGGCAAGTTGGTGGACTTCAACACGCCCAAGGGCATCCGCCAGGTGGAGTCCATCGAGAAGGACCCCAAGTGGTACCGGCCCGATTGGGTCTGGCTCGAGCACGGCGAAACCGTCCCGGAAGACCTGACCATGGAAGACCGGGCCGTGGAGAAGGTGCTGGGCCCGTACAAGATCTCCATTGGGGAGGGCTACTATTTCCATGGGACCAGGCGCGGCACCATCCGGCCCGGCAAGTTTTCCCACGGCTGCATCCGCCTCAATAACAAGGACCTGATCCAGCTCGTGCGCATGATCGAAGCGGGGACCATGGTCTATATCTATTGAGCCGCCGCTCAGAAAAATAGTAGCAAGCAGCCAGCAGCAAGCAGCCGGGAAAAGGCTCCTCGATCCTCGCTCCTTTTCATTATTTCCCCGCGCCGCCTCGCCGCATGAAGAACCGTTCAGAAAAAAGGATCGAGGAGCGATGATCGAAGGATTCCGGCGATTTCCCCTCGCCTTCACCCGCCATTGGAATATCCGGCCCAAAGGATATAGCATAAGAAATCAGCGATGAAGGTCCTGCTGATATATCCGGACATCAACACCACCCAGTTCTACCACTACCAGCACGGCCTGGCCTGGATCTCGGCCGTGCTGAAAAAGGCCGGGCACGAGGTGGGTCTGCTTTATCTCGACCGCGAGCTTGACGACGATGAGTTCGTGGAGCAGGTCCGGCGCCTTGGCCCCGAGGTCGTGGCCTTCTCGTCCACCACCCAGCAGTTCCTCTTCGCCCGCCGCTACGCCGCCGCCGTAAAGAAGTCGCTCGACAAGTTCCTGGTCATCGGCGGCATCCATGCCACCATTGACCCCGAGCGGGTCATGGCCTTGGGCATCTTCGACGCGCTGGTGCGGCAGGAGGGCGAGTATCCGCTGCTCGACCTGCTCGGCGCGCTTTCCGAGGGCCGCGATTACTCCGGCATCCCGAACCTGTGGGTGAAGGCGGCGGACGGGAGCATTAAACAAAATCCGCTGCGCCCGTCCATTGACCTTTCCGGCCTGCCCTGGCCCGACCGCGACCTCTTCGACAACGACCTGCTCATGAAGCACAACGACGGCCAGGTCGCGGTCATGGCCTCCCGCGGCTGTCCCTTCCGCTGCACCTATTGCTGCAACACCGTGCTCTCCGACCTGGCCGGCGGCAACCAGAACTGGGTCCGGCAGCGGGCCATCCCCGACATCCTGGCCGAGCTCAAGTCATTGCACCAGCGCTTCCATGAAATGAAGAGCCTGATCTTCATGGACGAGATCTTCACCCAGAAAAAGAGCTGGGTGCGCGACTTCTGCGCCGAGTACCGGAAACTGTTCGCCACTCCCTTCCAGGTCTTTTTGCGGGTGGAGACGGTGGACCGGGAGATGATGGAGTGGATGAAGGACGCGGGCCTGTACTCGATCATCGTGGGAGTGGAGAGCGGCAACGAGGAAATCCGCCGGACCATCCTCAACCGCAAGATGACGAACGACAAGATCATCCGCGTATTCAAGTGGGCGGACGAGCTCGGGCTCGAGACCTGGGACTTCAACATGATTGGCGTGCCCGGCGACACCGAAGAGACCATCCGCGAAACCATGGAGCTGAACAAGGTCATCCGGCCCCACCACGTCCAGGTGTCCATCTTCTATCCCTTCCCCGCGACGCCCCTCTACGAAAAATGCGTGAGCGAGGGCTACGCCCAGAGGGACGAAAGCACCTCCTTTTTCCTTTCCCGGCCCGTGCTCGACCTGCCCGGCCTGCCCCGCGACAAGGTCCTCGGACTGCACCAGGAGTTCATGGCGCTCGGCCACCGGATCGAGGCCCGGAAATCCGCCCGCGGCTACGCCGACCTGGCGGCGCTTTATGACGAGGCCGAGGTTACGGCCGGCGGCCCGGAATTCGCGGGGCGGTGGCGGGTGCGCATCGAGGGGGAGGACCGGATGTGCATCCTCATGCACCCGCCCGGCCGCGCGGTCTTTCGCGTGAACATCAGGCCCAAGTCCCGGCTGCTCTTCGGCATGGCCTTTTCCACCGACGTCTGGGACAAGCCCGGCGGCGGCGCCTTCTTCGAGATCGGCATCAAGCAGCGGCTCCGGCGCGCCCAACTGATCTTCTCGGAATACGTTGACCCCAAGAATGTAAGGGACCACCGCCGCTGGCTCGACCGCGAGCTGGACCTAAACATGTTCGGCGGCAAGACCGTCGAGCTTACCCTGTCCACCCGCACCGAGCCCGGCAAGAACCAGTTCTGCGCGGCCTTCTGGTCCAGGCCGTATCTGGTGGACGGAAAGCCGGGCCGGGAAGCCGGCGCCCCGAGATCATGAAGAGGAGCGAGGATCGAGGAGCGGGAATCGAGGGAATCCTCCGGGACCCCTCGCTCCTCGATCCCGTTTTCTAAAACAAGGAGATGGCGCAATGGGGTTTCTGGACAAGCTAAGGTTCGTGACCCGGATGATGTCCGACCGCGACGTGGATGAGCTCTATCGGGAACTGAAGCAGGGAGCGCTCCGGATGGCCGCGGAGCCGGTCATGCACTGGTGGTTTCGGGAGGCCGCGTTCCTGCACGCCCACTCCTTTGAAGCCGCCGTGGAAAAGGGCATGAAGGTCGGCAAGGACCCCAGGATCGAGCCGGGCGTCATCCTGATGGGGCACCACCTCATCAGCATCGGCGACCACTTCGTCTGCTCGGCCGGCGTGAACATCCGCGCGGTAAACGCCCGGATCGTGATCGGGAACCAGGTCAGCATCGGGCCGTATGCCGCCCTGATCGGGGCCAACCACGGCATCAAGCGCGGCATGGCCATCCAGGACCAGCCCCAGGAAAGCGGCGAGATCGTGATCGGTGACGACGTCTGGATCGCCGCCGGCGCCGTCATCCTGCCCGGCGTGCATCTCGGCAACGGATCGGTCGTTGCCGCCGGCGCGGTGGTCAGCATTGACGTCCCGGAAATGACCGTGGTCGCCGGAGTGCCCGCGGCCAGGATCAGGGAAAGGTGAGGGGAGGCAGCGGACATAGATATAACCTGCCGGCTCCCGTTCGACCAGTACCAGCGCTACCGCCTGGCCGCGGACATCGTGCGCGCGCTCTCGGGCGGGGAGACCGTCACTGTCCTCGAGGCCGGCGGCTGGCCGCCCAAGCTCCCGGACTTCCTGCCCGGATATGACGTCACCGTGCTTGACAAGGTGGAGGCCAAAGCGCCCGGATACGTCCAGGCCGACGCCGCCGCGATGCCCTTTCCCGACAAGCATTTCGACGCCGCCATCGGCCTCGACACCCTCGAACACGTGGCGCCGGACCGGCGCGCGGCCTTCATCTCCGAGCTCGCCCGCGTCGCGCGGTCCTTCGTGATCATCGCCGCGCCGTTCCGGAGCGAGGCGGTCCAGTCGGCCGACCGCGCCATCTTCGAGTTCATCCGCGCCCACGCCGGCTATGAGCAGCCGTTCCTGAAAGAGCACCTCGGCCTCGGGCTGCCCGACCTTGACGCCACCCGCGACCGGATGGCCGCGCTCGGCCTCGACCTCCACGTTCTGCCCAACGGACGCCTTGACCGCTGGCTCTTCATGATGGCATCGTATTATGCCTATGACGCGGACCCGGATTTGAAGGACGCGCTGCCCGAGCTGATGGAGGCATACAACCGCGCCTTTTACCCCCACGATAATTCCGGGCCCGCGTACCGGCACTTTATTATCGGGGCGTTCCAGGGTCTGGGCCAGAAACGCGGCGAGCTGGCGGGACTGGCCGCGGGCCCGCAAGCGCCGGCTGACTCCCGCGGCGTGACCATGGTCATGGAGATGGCGCGCGCCATTGCGATGAAAAGAAAAGACCGGGAGCGGGAGGCGCTGCTGGCTGAGGTGCGGGCCAGGGAGGACGAGGTCAAGGCGCTCCAGGACCACGTAGCCGCGCTCCAGGAATTCGAGCGCAAGGTCAAGTCGCTGCCCCTGTACTCCCTTTACGAAAAATATTTCAAGCGCCGCGGGAAGCCATGAAGATCCTTTACGTGGTCCATTACTTTCTGCCCCGCCACCAGGCCGGCACCGAGATCTACACCGCGCTCCTCGCCCGCGCCATGCGCGCGAAGGGCCACGAGGTGACGGTGTTCACTTCGGAGGACGGCCGGCCCGCGTCCGGCCGCTTCGAGCTAAAGAGCGATGATTGGGAGGGCATGAGCGTGCTGCGCCTCATGCGCGGCGAGCCGCCGGACTTCGCGCGCTCCTACTCCGATCCCGAGATTGACGGGATCTTCCGCTCCGTGCTCAACGACGAGCGGCCGGACGCGGTCCACTTCCAGCACGTCTTCCGCCTGAGCGCCGGCATGATCGGCGCGGCCAAAGAGTCCGGGGCCAGGACCATCGTCACGCTCGCCGACTACTGGTTCATCTGTCCGCCCATCCTCCTGCTCCGGCCCGGCCATGACCTCTGCCCGGGACCGGAACCGGACCGCTGCGCCCGCTGCGGCAACGCCATCGGCGCGCTCTACTCCGGAGCGCCGGGCAGTGCGCTCATGGGGTCTGAGAATCCCCGGCTGGCCGTCATCGGCGGCCTGGCCCATTCCGCTTATGACCGCGGGGTGCGCGCGGCCCACGCGGTGAAGAGGCGGCTCCCGCGCTCCTGGGTCGAGAAGGCGCGGGCATGGAAGCAATCGCGCGAGCTTGACGACGCCGGGTCCGCGTTTCAGCAAAGAAGGGCGCTGCTCGACGAGAGGCGGACGGTGATGCGGGAAACCTTGTCGGCCGCGGACTTGGTGATCGCGCCCTCCGACTATTTGCGGATGAAATATCTGGAGGCGGGCGTGGTCGCTCCGGAGAAGATCGTCACCTCGGATTACGGGTTCGATCATGCTCCCTTTGTCGGAGTCAATCGCGCAAGCTCGGACCACCCGCGGCTCGGCTTCATCGGCACGCCGGTCGAGCACAAGGGCGTGCACGTGGCGGTCGAGGCCATGAACCATCTGATGGACACTAATGCGGAGCTAATCGTGTACGGCGACCTCACCTGGTTCCCGGCCTATGCCCGGAGGCTCAAGCGCCTCGCCAAGAACCCGCGCGTCAGCTTCCGGGGGCGATTCGAGAACCGCGACGCGGCCAGAATCCTCGCCGGCCTCGACGCGCTCATCGTGCCCTCGCTGTGGTGCGAGAACTCGCCGCTCACCATCCACGAGGCCTTCATGGCAGGAGTCCCCGTCATCACTTCCGACCTCGGCGGCATGGCCGAGCTGGTCAAGAACGGCGGCGGGACCACCTTCAAGACCGGCGGCCCCGCTGACCTCGCCGCCGTGATCCGAGCGCTCATCTCCGAGCCCGGCAAGCTGGAAAGTCTGCGCCTAAGTATCCCCGCCGTCAAGAGCATCGAGGAGAACGCGGAGGAGCTGCTCCATTATTACAGCGGCGGTTCCACCGGTAAGTGACCTCCATTGTCTTCGTGCCACCGATTTATAGCCGGCGGCCCCCGCCAGTTTTGGCAAACCGGCACGTGATTGATAGACTATTTCCGCTCTGGTCCGAATCATATCGGCCCGGAACAGGAGACAGCGGGTATGATGAACGACCACCCTGAAGTGACCGAGGCCATGAAAAAAAAGGCCATGCGGCCGAGCCTGGAATTCGGCCGCGGCATCATCCGGGAGATGAGCGCCCAGTGGGGCGAGTGCCTGGTCATCACCCAGCCGCCGGTGTGGGAGGCCGCTCAAAAGATGATGGTGAACAAGCCGGCGGCCGTGCATTTCGTGAAATCAATGGACCGACCCGTGGCGGAAGCCGCGGAGAAAAAATTGCCCCCGGCGGAGATCATTGTGGGCATTGGCGGAGGCATGGCGCTGGACATGGCCAAGTACGTGGCAGGCAAGCGCGGGACCGCGCCGGTCCTCGTGCCCGGAATCGCATCGGTTGACGCCTGCGTCACCAACACCATTGCCGTGCGCGACGACAACAGGGTGCGCTATATCGGGTTCGTCATTCCGCGCGCGGTGGTGTCCGACTTCACCCTGATGCGCAAAGCGCCCAAGCACTTGAACCGCGCCGGCGTGGGCGACCTTCTTTCCATCCATACCGCGCTGTTCGACTGGAAGCTGGCGGCGGAGGCGGGCGAGGTCGAGTTCGACCAGGGAACGGCCGACCACGCGCGCGAGTTGGTGGACGTGGTGGAGGAAGCCGCCCTGGACATTCGTGACGTGACTGACGACGCGCTGGAGTTCATCATCAAGGCCTACGCCGCGGAAAACGCTCTCTGCCTCCGGGAGGGCCACTCCCGGCCGGAGGAAGGCTCCGAGCATTTTTTCGCCTACAACGTCGAGCACCGGACCGCCAGGAGCTTTGTCCACGGCGAGCTGGTGTGCCTGGGCGTGCTGATCATGGCGCGCCTGCAGGAGAACCAGCCCGGGCGCATCGCCGGAATTTTCCGCAACACGGGCGTGCGCTTCCACCCGCGCGACCTTGGGCTCTCCCGCCGGGAAATCGAGCAGGCCTTGCTCACGCTCGGCGATTACGTGGGAAGCGAGGGCCTGTTTCATACGATAATCAATGAGGCTCCGCCCGGCCCGGAGAACATGAAAACATTGCTCTCAGGCCTCAAGTTTTAGCGGACCGGCGATTGAAGGAGGTCAACATGCGCACGGCCTTGGTGATCAGCCCGCACGCGGACGACGCCGCGGCTTTCTGCGGCGGCACGCTGGCGAAGTTCGCGGGGGAGGGGTGGAAGGTGGTCCTGGTCCGGGTCACCGACGACTGCAGGGACTCGGTGGGCCTTACTCTCGAAGAGACGAAGCAGCGCAACGCGGACCAGCTTCAAGACGCCGCGCGGAGCCTGGGCGTTTCCGAGATCGTCGAGCTCGGCTACGAGACGGACTGCCTGGCGGACGCGTCGGAGGTCGAGCTGCGCGGCAAGATCGTGTATCTTTTCCGCAAGCATCGGCCCTACGCCGTGTTCAGCTTCGACCCCTTCGGCCTCTACGAGGACAACATGGACCACGTCCGCGTGGCCCAGGCCGTGTACGAGGCCTTCTGGGTGTCCGCCTTCGACCTGCATCACCCGGAACATTTCCGGGAAGGGCTCGCGCCTTTCTCGGTGTGCGAGCGTTGGTTCTTTGCGCGCGAGCTCGTCAAGGCGGACCACGCCGAGGACGTCACCGATTTCATCGGCCCAAAGATTGACGCCATGAACGCGCACCGGGAAATGGTCAGGAACATGCTCAATCGCTTCATTCTGCAGCTTCGGACCTGGGGCCGGCGCTCGCCGCTGCTCGAGAGCGTAAAGGACGGCGACCCGCGGGGCCTGCTCGAGGCTTTCCTCACCGAACAGGCCAAGGCCGTGGCCGCGGAGTTCAAGCTGGCGGAGGGCCGCCTGGCGGAAAAGTTCCGCCTCGAACGCTTCGGCGATTTGGAGGGGTTGTTCCAGCTCTTCTCCGAGCCGATCCCGGGCGCGCCCGGGCCGGTGCGCCGCGACGGGCTTGACCCGCCCCCGGCGGGCTGAAGCGGAGGACGCGGACCATGGGCGACAAGACCGCCGGAAAAATCCGGAACGTCGGCAGCATGGGGCTGGGCTATCTCGTCAACTCCGCCCAGGAGATTTCCCTGCCGCTGCTCTTTCCCGCCATCAAGGAGTCTTTTGTCCCGGCGCTCACCAACGCGAACCTGGCGGTCATAGACGGGGTGAGGGTCATCGTCCAGACCTTGCTCTCTCCCTTGTGGGGCATGGCCTCGGATTATTACAGCCGCAAGAAAGTGCTGGTGATCGGGACCGGACTCTGGGGAGGGCTCACCATTCTCTGCGGCTTTTCCACCAACTACTGGCACCTGCTCGCGAGCTGGATCATCGCCTGTATCGGGATCGGCGCCCTGGTGCCCGCCGGCTTCTCCATGCTCGCCGATCTCTACGGGCCCCGCGAGCGCGGCAAGGCCATCGGGATCCGGAACGCGCTGGGCATGTCCGGCCTTGTCATCGGCGCGCTCGGGCTGGGAGCCCTGATGGGGATGACCGAGGCTAGGGCCGGGGCCGCTCCGGCCCTGCGGGCGGACGCGGCGTGGCGCTACGGGTTCTTCGCGATCGGCGGCCTCAGCATTCTGGCGGCGGCCGTGATCGCCATTTTCATCCGCGAGCCGGCGCGCGGCAGCGCGGAGCCGGAGCTGGACGACCTGGCCGCCGACCTGGCCGCGTCCCAGTTCCGGTTCAAGGCCGAGGACGTTCGGGTGATCCTGCGCTCCCGGACCGTGATCTATTGTTTCCTCCAGGGCTTCTTCGTCCTGACCTCGCTCTTCCTGCTGTACAAGTTCTTCGCCACCTGGATGGTGGAGGAGCGCGGGTTCACGAACAGCAAGGCCGACCTGGTGTTCGGCATCATCATCGTGGGCCTGGTGCTTGGGACCCTGGTGGGTGGAGTGGCGGCGGACCGGGCCGAACAGAGCCGGCCGGCCACGGGCCGGGCCATGGTGGCCCAGTTCGCCATCCTCATGGTCATGCCCGCCATGGCCGCGCTCGTCACCCTGGCCCGGGGCCTTCCCGCCATCATCGCCTGCGCCGTCGTGATCGCTTTTTTCATCGAGTGGCCCCGCCGCGCCGCGCTGCAGCCCATGATCCAGAACGTCATGGCCCCGGAGCTGCGCGGGACCGCGCTGGCGCTGGCCGAGTTCTTCCAGGGCGGACTGGCCTCCATCCTCCTCATTTTCCTCGCCGTGTACTCGGACCGTTTCAGCCTGGACCGGGCCATGCTCTTCGGAGGCTGTGGCTGCCTGGCCGTGGCCTTTGTTTGCGGGTTCGGTTTTTACCGGGCCTATCCGGCGGACGTGGCGCGGCTGCGCGAGAACATGCGGCAGCGCCGGGAAGTGATCAAGGGCGGGAGCACGGGACCGGGATAAAAGAAAGGTAGGTGGAACCATGCGCATTGCAGCGGGGGCGGCGCTGGCGGCCGTTCTATTATTGGCGGCCTGCCAGCGGGAAAAAACGGCGGAAGACCAGGCGCGGCCCGATCGGCGCCTCGTGATCGCGGTGATTCCCAAGGGGACCACGCACGAGTTCTGGAAGACGGTGCACGCGGGAGCGGTGAAGGCGTCGCGCGAGCTCGGCGTGGACATCATCTGGAAGGGCCCGCTCAAGGAGGACGACCGTGAGGCTCAGATCAAGGTGGTGGAGGACTTCCTGAGCCGGGGCGTTTCCGGCATCGTGCTGGCGCCGCTGGACGACACGGCGCTGCGCGCGCCGGTGCGGAACGCGGCGCACAGCGGCATCCCGGTGGTCATCATTGACTCCGGCCTGAAGAGCGGCGACTACACGAGCTTTGTCGCGACCGACAACTTAAAGGGCGGCGAGCTCGCGGGCGAGCGGCTGGCCGAGCTGGTGGGAGAGAGCGGCAAGGTCATGATGCTGCGCTACATGGAAGGCTCGGCCAGCACGGGAAACCGCGAGCAGGGCTTCCTGGCCGCGATCGCCCGGCATCCGGGGATCACGGTCGTGAGCTCGAACCAGTACGGCGGCGCCACCACCGAGAGCGCTTACCAGGCCTCCGAGAACCTGCTCGCCCGGCTCAAGGCCCCGGACGGGAGCATCGGGGTGGACGGCGTTTTCTGTCCCAACGAGTCGTCCACCTTCGGCATGCTGCGCGCGCTGCAGGACGGAGGGCTTGCCGGCAAGGTCCGCTTCGTGGGCTTCGATTCCTCGACCAAGCTGGTCGAGGCCCTGCAAAACGGGGAGATTGACGCGCTGGTGATGCAGAACCCCATGCTCATGGGATACCTCGGGGTCAAGACCATGGTCCTGCACCTGCGCACGGAGCCCGTCGAGAAGAGGATTGACACCGGCGTCACCCTGGTCACCCGCGCGAACATGAGCGAGCCCGGGATTAAAGAGCTGCTCGAACCGGACAACGCAAAATGGCTGAACGAATAGATACGCCGCTCCTCACCATGCGGGGCGTGAACAAGGCCTTCGGCGCCACCACGGCGCTTGACGGCGTGGACTTCGCGGTCGCGGCCGGAGAGGTGCACGCGCTGGTCGGGGAGAACGGCGCGGGCAAGAGCACGCTCATGAAGGTGCTCTCGGGAGCACAGCGGCCCGACGCGGGAGAGATGACGCTCGCCGGCGCGCCGTACCGGCCGCGCGACCCGCTGGACGCCCGGCGCTCGGGCGTGGCCATGATCTACCAGGAGCTGTCGCTGGCGGGCCACCTCACGGTCGAGGAGAACATCGTGCTCGGCCTGGAGCCCATGCGCCGCGGGCTGATAGATCGGCGCGAGGCGCGGAGGCTCTCGGAGGAAGCGCTCGCCCTGCTCGGCCATCCGGAGATCAGCGTGCGGGCCCGGGTCCAGAGCCTGTCCGTGTCGTCGCGCCAGATCGTGGAGATCGCCCGCGCCCTGGCTCTGGGATGCCGGGTATTGGTCCTGGACGAGCCCACCAGCGCGCTCTCCGGATCGGACGTGGAGCGGCTGTTCGAGTGCGTGCGGCGCCTTAGCGGGCAGGGCCGCGCCATCGTTTACATCTCGCATTTTCTGGAGGAGGTCACGCGGATCGCCGACCGGTTCACGGTGCTGCGCGACGGCAAGGTCGCGGGGTCCGGCCCGATTGCGGGGACCGGAGTTAACGAGATCGTGGGCATGATGGTGGGAAAGAAGATCGAGCAGATGTATCCGCGGGGGGCGCGCGCGGCCGGCGAGGAAGTTCTCTCGGTCGCGGACCTGGCCGGGCTGACCAAGCCGAATTCGGCGAGCCTATCGCTCAAGCGGGGAGAGGTCCTGGGCATCGCCGGATTGATGGGTGCGGGCCGGACCGAGCTCATCCGCGCGATCTTCGGGCTCGACCCGGTTCGGAGCGGCCGGATCAAGGTGGGCGCATACGTGGGCCCGGCCTCCCCGGCGCGGCGCTGGGCGCAGGGCGTGGGGATGCTGTCCGAGGACCGCAAGGGCGAGGGGCTGGCCTTGCCGCTGACGCTGGCCGACAACATCACGTTGTCGCGGCTGGGCGGGCTGGGTCCGCTGGGGCTGGTGCTGCCGTCGCGGCGGGACGCGGCGGCGCGGCGGCGGATCGAGGAGCTGTCCATCCGCTGCCGGGGCCCGCGGCAGAGGGCCTCCGAGCTCTCCGGCGGCAACCAGCAGAAGGCCGCGCTCGCGCGCCTGCTCCATCACGACGTTGACGTGCTGCTGCTGGACGAGCCGACCCGCGGCATTGACGTGGCCAGCAAGGCGCGGGTGTACCGTCTGATTGACGAGCTGGCAACGGGGTCCCAAGGAAAGCGGGCCAAGGCGGTGCTGATGGTGAGCAGTTATCTGCCGGAGCTGCTCGGGGTGTGCGACCGGGTGGCGGTGATGTACCGGGGCCGTCTCGGTCCGGCGCGTCCCGTCGGCGGCCTCGACCAGCGGACGCTCATGCTGGAGGCCACGGGCCAGGGAGGGGCGGATGAATCCTGACGCGCCGATTGATGGCCCGGGCCGGGGCCCGCGCGACCTTTACGCGTGGCTCAACCTGCTGGGGCCGCTCCTCGCCCTGGCCGTGGTGTACGCGCTCTTCGCCGCGGCGGCGCCGGCTAGCTTCATGAGCGCGCTCAACCTCGAGACCATCGCCCGCCAGAGCGCGATCGTGGGCATCGCCGCGCTCGGCATGACGCTGGTCATCATCAGCGGCGGCATTGACCTGTCGGTGGGATCGGTGATCGCGCTGGCCACGGTGGTGATCGCGGTGCTCCTGCAAGCGGGCGTCCCGCCGCTCCTGGCGGCCGCGGGGGGGACGGCGGCGGCGGCGCTGTGCGGACTCGCGAACGGGGCGCTGATCACGCGGCTCAAGGTGGTGCCCTTCATCGTGACGCTGGGCACGCTCCTGGTGGTGCGCGGCGCGGCCAAGGGGATCGCGCACGAACAGAAGGTTGACGCTCCGCTTACCTGGCTGAACGATCTGCTCGCGGCGCTTGGGCCCAGCCGGCGCTTCCTGGTCGTGCCGCCGGGGGTATGGACCGCGGTCGCGCTGGCGCTCCTGGTGGCGGGTCTGCTTAAATACACGAAGCTCGGCCGTCATGTTTACGCCATCGGCTCGAACGAGGCGGCGGCCAGGCTGTGCGGGGTCGCGGTGGATCGCGTCAAGGTCATGGTTTACGCGCTGGCGGGGGCGTTCGCGGGCGTGGCCGGGGTGATGCAGTTCGCGCGGCTGACGGTGGGCGATCCGACGGTGGCGGTGGGCCTGGAGCTGGACGTGATCGCGGCGGTGGTGATCGGGGGCGGGAGCCTTTCCGGCGGCGAAGGCTCGGTGCTGGGGACCATGGTGGGGGCGCTGATCATGACGGTGATCCGGTCGGGATGCTCGCAGATCGGGCTGCCCAACTGGGTGCAGGAGATCGTGACCGGAGCGGTGATCGTGCTGGCGGTGGCCCTGGACCGGCTGCGCCACCGCCGCAAGCTTGAGGCGTGAGCCGGGAGGACCGTGGCCGCGCCCTTTAAACATTCTTGATAAGCGGGAGGCGCGCTGTTATATTGAATCGCGGGGAAGGATGAAATGGCGCTGCGTTACCACATCCGCGAGACCAGCACGGTCACGGACGAGGTTTTACAACGGATCATCAACGAAGAGGTCGGCCAGGGCTGGATCCTGGACGGCATCCAGTTCGCGCTGCGCGACTCCTCCAAACGGCCCTCCATGGCCTTCATCGTCTTCACCCGGGAAGCGGCGGAAGACGAGGAGGCATGATCCCATCCCGCCTCACTTCAGCCGGGTGTTGACGAACAGCTTTTCGAACTTGCGCGCTTCCTCATAGCGGGGGAATTTTTTCTCGAAGCGCTTGAACTCGGCGGTGTGGACGTCGCGCCTGCCGCCGTCTCCGGCCACCGGCGGGAACAGGGCGTGGAGGAGCTCGTGATACACGATGTACTCCACGAAGAATTCGGGCACGTCGGGGCTGTCGAGGCCGGGATGGATCTTGATGGTCTTGCTCCGGTGGCAGTAGCTGCCGAACTTGATGGTCCGGCGCGCCCGCCTTTTTCTCCTCGTCCCCCCGCTCGACCACGAGATGGCGACGCCGGGCACGCGGATGCCGTACTCGCGCCTCACCTTGTTGAGCACGCGGGTGAGGTCGAGGTGCCGGCCCGCGGAGCGCGCGGCCAAGCGGGGCGAGCTGTCCCGCGCCATGGCCTCGATGAGCGCCTGGTTATTATGGAGGAAGGCGTCAATGCGGCGGCGGCTCCGGGCGTCGGGCTTCAAGATGAAGCGGGCGAGCGCCTTCATGGTCTCGTGGTCCGCGGCGCGGAAGGCGCACTGCACCCGCGCGGTCTTTTGCCCGCCCTTGCCTTCCCGGACGGAGATCAGGGTGGAGCGGTTGGAGGTGAGGATGATCTTCACCGGCTCGGCGACCAGGGCGGCGAGCTCGGCCGTGAACTCGCGCTCGTCCTTGAGCCCGGCCGGCGTCAAGGGCCGGGCCAGGTCGAGCAGCGACAATTGGCGGGGCCCGGCCATTATTTCTTTTTCACCAGTTGCTCGGCGAGTCCCTCGACCTCTCCCGGCTCGGGGAAACGGTTGAGCGCGCGCTTGGAGAAGATTTGCCTGCCGTCAATCGCCACCTCGAAATCGCCGGTCTGGCCCACGGCGACGTCGGACTCGATGCCCAGCGTTCGCTTCAGACTATCCGCGAGGGCGACCGCCCTCGGCTTGTACCCTCACATCCCGCAGTAATTGATACGCCCCTTCATAGCTTGCCTCCTTTGATTGTTCCTATAAATATAGCGCGTGAGGCCATGACGGCAAGGCCTCCGTATCATTCATGGCCCCGCCTTTAAATGCGGGTGCGGCTCGGGCACGGGGACCGGGATCTTTTTCAGCTCCTCCCATTCCAGGCGCACGATGCGGGCCTTGAAGATCAACTGGTAGGCGAAGAGTCGCGGCCAGAGCCGGGCCAGCAGATGATAGGCCCGGGTCAGGAAATCCACGAATCCCTTCGCGCCGGGCAATGTGATGATGAGATGGAACGGGACCGGGGCGTAGCGCTCTTCCACGATGTTGAAGCCGGCCTGCCACAGGAGGTAGCGCGCCGTGACCAGGGTGAAGAAGCGGAGGTGGGTCCGGTCCATGACGCCCCGGCCCGTGTACTCGAAGCGGCCGGCCGCCAGCGAGAGCCGATACACCCACAGCGCGATGTTGGGCACGGACATCACCAACAGCCCGTCCTCCGTGAGATACCGGCGCGCGGCCATGAGCAGCTTCTCCGGCTCGGCCAGGTGCTCGACCACGTCGGCCAGCACCACGTAGTCGAAGTCGCGGCCGCAAGGCAGGCACAGCTCCGCGTTCAGGTCCGCGCAGTAATAGCCGTCGAGCCCGGCTATTTCCTCCGCCGCCACCCGGTCCACGCCCGTGACGCGGCAGCCCTTGGCCTTGAGCCGCGCCGCGATCAGGCCGTGGCCGCACCCTAAGTCGAGCACGTCCGAGCCCGGCTCGATCACGTCAATGATCTGCTCATGGGAGCTCGCCGGGAAATCCTTGTACTGGTACTCGGGCCCGGCCACCGGCACGTAGCGCTCCTTGCGCATGATCCCGAGCTGGTGCAGCCGGTAGCTCAGCACCGAGAGGACCACGTCGAGCGCGTACTTCATCCCGTTCACGTGGCAGATCTCGTCGCCGTAGTAGGTGGGGATCGGGACCTCCACGATCCGCTCGCCCGCCGCGAGGCCCTGGATGATGATCTGGGTGTCGAAGTGGAAGTCGTCGGTGTTGAGCTTGTACTGGATTTTCTGAAGCAGCCGGGTCGAGTAGAGGCGGTAGCCGGAGTGGAACTCGGTGAGGTCGAGACCCAGGATGAAGTTCTCGAAGGCGGTGAGCACGCGGTTGCCCAGGTACTTGTACATGGGCATGCCGCCGGCCCGGGCCGCGCCCGGCTCCAGCATCCGCGAGCCGAAGACGACCTCGGCGCCCTGTTCCAGGGTGGGCAGCATCAGGTCCGGCAGGTATTCGGGAGCGTACTGGCCGTCGCCGTGGAGCAGGAGCACGTAGTCGTAGCCCTTGGCGATGGCGTACTCGTAGCCCAGCTTCTGGTTGCCGCCGTAGCCGTAGTTGCGGGGGTTCTTGTAGAGCGAGACCTTTTCGAGCCGGGCCTCAGCCAGGTACTCGCGGGTGACCTCCACGGTGCGGTCGCGCGAGAAGTCGTCAAAGATGTAGATCTCGGTGAGGACCTCGTAAATCTCGGGCGGGATGCGGCGCAGCACCGCGGCCAGCCGCTCCATGGCCTCGTAGGCCACGATGAACACGGCGTAGCGGGGAAACTTGTCGCCCAGCCTCCGCTTGTGCTCGACCACCGCCCGGACCTTGGCCTGGTCCGGCCGGATCATTTTTTCGGTGTGGTCAGCTTCCGCCATCTCCGATCCATCATGCCTGAATTAGTTCCTGTTGCGAAACTCCATCTTAACGTGCGGCTTGCCGCTTTGGAGTGCGCGCGGCTTGCCGCCGCTTTAGCGAGCCGGGAGCTTGCTCCCGGCGGAGTCTCGGCGATCACAAGACCCGGGAGCGCTTCCGGCTTGCTCTCAATGGATTGAAGAGCTGTTCCGGGTTCCGGCAAGCAAGCTTGCCGATCTAAAGCGGCGGCAAGCCGCGCGCACTCCAAAGCGCCGGGCCGGCGCCTTTCGCTACAGGAACGAATTAAAAGGTATACCCGATGGCGGAGGAGGTCAACCGGCCGCGGCTTCCCGGCCCTTGACAACAATAAAGTCAGGTGATACATTGTAGTTACAATGAGTAACGATGACGAGGAGGGGCCATGGTCAAGAGGCTCACCAAACACGGGAACAGCCTGGCGCTGGTGATTGACCGGGGCGTGCTCGATCTCCTGGAGATTGACGCCGATACTCCGCTCTCGGTCAAGACCGACGGCAAGCGCCTGATCATCTCGCCGGTCCGCGATCCGGGTCGGGAGAAAAAATTCCGGCGGGCGCTTGGCGAGGGCAACCGGAAGTATGGCCGGATGCTGAAGCGGCTGGCGGACTAGCCATGCCTCCGGTCCCGACCTTCCTGGACCTGGACGAGGTCCTGGACATCCACCGCGACCAGATCGAGCGCTATGGCGGCAGCGATGGGGTGCGCGACCTGGGCCTGCTCGAATCCGCCCTGGCCATGCCCCAAGCGGGATTCGGGGACCAGTTCTTCCATGCCGATATTTATGAGATGGCCGCCGCCTACCTGTTCCATATCGTGAAGAACCATCCCTTCGTGGACGGCAACAAAAGGGCCGGGGCCGTGGCCGCTTACGTCTTTCTCAAACTCAATGGCTATTCCCTCACCGCGTCCGGCGCGGCATTCGAGAAAATGGTCCGGCAGGCAGCCCAAGGAAAAGCCGACAAGACCGGGGCCGCGGAATTTTTCAGGAAGCATGCGCGCAAAGACTGACAGGCCACGGACCTCGATCAATTCCGATCGCTGCCTGCATCCTCCTCCATCTCCAGTGCCTCGGTGAGCTTGTGGGCGGAGAGACCCGGGGAAGTTATCGCCGGGCGAGCGTCTCAGCCGGCGGGGTTGAGTGCGGGCTTTTTGCGGGCGTGTTGCTGGGTCGGGGGGCGGCCGGTTTGGGGGGACGGGGGCAGGATGCCGCGGTTGGTGAGGAGGGATTCGAGCCTGGCGGTGTTGCGGGCGCCGGCCTGGGCCAGGCCAAGGATTCGGGCCTTGATCGCGGGATCATCGTCGGCGGCGAGGCGGGAAAAATACTCGCTGATGTCAATTTCCAGGATGGAGGCGATGCGGAGCGCGTCGGTGAGAGAGGGCGGGGCGGAGCGGCTGATGCCGTCCACCGCGGCGATGGCGTTGGTAATTGGCTCGGGCTCCGCCGCGGTCTTGCCGGCGCGGGTCGGGGCGCCGATGGCCGGCAGGACCTCGTTACGGATGATGTCGAGGTGCGCTAACGCATTCCGGCCCAGCCCGGAAAAGAGCGCGGAAGCCTCTTCGTCCTCGCGGAACAGATCGCCGAACCACATATAAAGCCCGCCGACTTTTTGCTCCAGCACGCCGAGCGCCTGAAAAATATCTCCCTGCTCTCCCATGTCCTTGCCCTTTCACTGCTTCCAACGGGTCTGATGATTATACAACTGTAGATTCGTATACCATATTCGGGGGCCGGTTGGCAAGGGGCAATGCAAAATTGTTTTTTGCGGGCGGGGAGGGCGGCTGATACAATATGGCCCACGTTCGGAAGAGATGATGGAGCGAATTCATAATGGGTCCGGTACGGCGAGGGGAGGGCGGTTTGCTCTCCTTATCTTGTTACTGACCGCCGTCTCCCTGGTTCTTATGCCGGGGGTTTCCGGTCCGGCGGATCCCTCCCCGGGTCCGGCCGCGGTGAGGATCGTCTATCTCCCGATCGTGGGCAAGAAGGCGACGCTGGAACGGTTCAAGCCTTTGACCGAGCACCTCCAGAAAACCCTGAACCTGCCGGTGACGGCGGTGTCGTTTAATGATTATGACGAGGTGGTCGTGGCGCTGGCCAAGGGCGAGTTCGAGGCGGCGTATCTGAGCCCGGACACGTACGTGCAGGCGGCGGAGGTCGCGAAGCTTGTGCCGGTGGCCATGGAGCTTGACCGGGAGGGCAACCCGGGCTATCGCGCGGTGTTGATCTGCCGCTCGGACAAGAAGTATCTGAAGGTTGACGACGCGCGGGGCGGCGTGCTGGCGCTGCTCAAGAATACCACGTCCACCTCGGGCTTCCTGGTGCCGCTCAATTATTTCCTGCAGGTGCGCAAGGAGACGCCGGAGTCGTTCGCGGGCAAGGTCGAGTTCGCGGACGACCATGCCAAGGTGATCAGGGGCGTGCTGAGCGGGGCCTATGACCTGGGCGCGACCAATGACATGGACCTCAGCCGCACCATGCAGGCGGAAAACATCCCGGCCGGAACGTTTAGGGTGTTGTGGACGAGCGAGCTGATCCCGGGCTCGCCGGTGTGCGTGCGGCGGGACCTGAGTCCGGAGTTCAAGGCCGCGTTCCTGGCTGCTCTGCTCAAGTTCAACGAGGACGCGAAGGGGCTTCAGGCGCTGGAGATCGGCGGTTACGCCCGGGCCGCTGATCAGGACTACGCGCTGGTGCGCCGGCTGGACCGCGCGAACCGCTGAAAAATTCCGGACGCATCAGCAGGCCGGACATTCCCGTCCGGCCCCGCCCGATCACGCCGCCGTGACTGCAATCACGGGATCCACTCGTGCTCGCGGTACCAGTTGATGGTCTGCTTCAGGCCTTCCACCGCGTTCGGCCATTTCCACTCGAAGCCCAGCTCTTTGAGCCGGGTCACGTCGTAGTAGTTGTCGGAGGTCGTGTACCCGATCCAGTCGCGGTCGAGGCGGACGTTGAGCTCATTGGCGAGCCCGCGCTCCTCCACCAGCCTGGCCCACCGCTTTCGAATGTAATTGTTGACGGGCTTCAATAGCCCGAGCGGTATGAGGGGGGCGATGGCCCCGATGCCGGTCATCATGGGCTTGATGAAGGGTACCCATTCCTTGACTTCGAGTCCGACCGGCTCGGCCAGGGCCCTGATGAAGGTCGGTCCGTCGAGGGGGTTGGGGTCGGCCACGTTAAAGGCCTTGCCCACGCTGCCCTCGGAGATTGCCACCTGGAGCGCGGCGCGTCCCACGTCCTCCACATGCACGTGCGAGCTCCGCGGCCCGGACTTGAGGCCCCAGATGTCCGGCCGGCCGCCGGCCTTGATCATCGTCATGACGCCGATGAACATGGCGTGTCCGTACTTGGCGCGCGGTCCGTAGACCAGGGTGGGACGGATGGAGCTCACGGGCAGGCCGTGCTTGTCATGGAACTCGAAGGCGGCCAGCTCGCCTCGGTACTTGCTCTTCTCGTAGTGGTTGCGGGGCCGCTTGGGGTCGTCCTCCTTGCAGGGGCAGCGCACGGGCTTGCCGTATACGCCGACGGTGGCGACCTGCACGAAGCGGGTGAGGTTCGGGGCATGCTTGAGCACGGCCTCGCACACGTTGCGCGTGCCCTGGTGGTTGACCTGTTCAAGGAGTTGGGCGGAGGCCCCTAAGTCGAACAGCCCGGCCACGTGCACCACCACGTCCATGCCCGCGACCGTCTGGCCCAGCGCCTCAAGGTCGCTAAGCTCGGCCGGGACCACCTCCAGCCCCCGCTTCGTAAGCTCCCCGAAGTTCGAGCCCGGCCGGTCCGAGGCCCTCACCTCATGACCGGCCGCCATAAAAGCGTCCACCACCGACAGACCCACCAGCCCGGTGGCGCCGTTCACCATTACCTTCATGCTCATTCCCCCTTATCACTGCTCGTGGAGCGGCTGGAGCTTGAGCTATTAACGCCGTCCCCGTAAGCGCCCGCTGGTTGCAAAAGTATAGGCACCGGACCAGCCGGAATGCAAGCCGGCTCCCCGCGTCTTCTTGTGATGATGATGTTTTTGACGCGGAACGCTGCTCCTGAATCTTCCAACCCGCCGGCTCGGACCCAATATCAGTCCAACATTAAAATGCTTTAACCTGGACTTGACAAATGATGGGAATGCTCGGAAACTGGAAATAAAGGAAAAGCCTGAATCGCGAGGGCCTTCAGCCGCATCGCAAGCAAGGGGATGAAAGGGACGCTTTCCCTTGACCGCGAATATCGTTTGTTATAGAATAAATTGGCCCTTTGATTTTCCAACCGGTCAAAGGGCGGAGCTGGCATTTAATGGCCAAAGACAAAGACAAATTCATCAACAAGGCCCAGACCCTGCTCAAGAAAGGGCAGGTGGACAAGGCCATCAAGGAGTACGAGAGCGCCCTGGAGCTGGACAAGAAGGACGTCCGGCTTTACATGCGGCTGGGCGACATTTACGCCAAGAAAAAAGACAATGAGAAGGCCATTGAAAATTACCTCGCGGCCGCCAAATACCTGACCAAGGACGGCTTTTATTCCCGCGCCGCCGCCGTTTACCGCCAGATCCTGTCCGTTGACGACGCCAGGATAGAGATTGTCCAGCAGCTCGCCGACCTCTATACCAAGCTCGGCCTCAACAACGAGGCCATGGCCCAGTACCAGAAGATCGCCACCAATTTCGAGCGCGACGGAAAACTCAAGGAAGCGCTCGACGTCATGCAGAAGATGCTGGACCTGGACCCCAAGAACGTCATCTTCGCCACCAAGCTGGCCGAGCTCCACTACAAGGGCGGCGACAAGGAGCTGGGCTACCGCGCCTTCCGCCGGGCCCTGGACCAGCTCCAGCAGGAGGGGCGTTACGAACAGTACGTCAAGCTCCTGGAAAAGCTCGCCAAGGCCGACCCCGAGAACCTCGAAAACTTGAAGGAGCTCGCCCAGATCTACGTCGAGCACGAGCAGTGGGACCGCGCCTTCGTGGTGCTGGGCCGCATCCACCAGAACAATCCCGAGGACATTGACGTGCTCGGGCAATTGGGCAACGCCGCGCTCAAGGCCGGAAGGCCGGACGACGCCGTCAAATACCTGAAGACCCTGGCCGGGATCTACAAGAGCAAGGGGCTTCGGCAGCGGTTCAAGGAGGCATTGCGCAGGGTCCTGCAAATCCACCCCGACGACCCCGAGGCCCGGGCCATCGTGGGCGAGGGCGAGACCATGCTCAAGGACCATCCGCCCGAGGAGATCGAGGAGGTGATCGAGGGTCCGCTCGAGGTACTGGAAGAGGCCGAGAGCGCGGAAGAGGTCCTGATCGAGTCCGGCCCGCCGGTGGAAGAAGGGCCCAAGAAGGCGCTGACGCCCGACCAGATCATGGAACACTTGACCGAGGCCGGAGTGTATCTGAAATATGGACTGCGCGACAAGGCCCTCCACCACATCCAGATGGTGCTCAAGGCCGACCCTGATAACATCAGGGCCCACCTCGCCTTGAAGGACATCCATTTCGAAGCTGGAAAGACCGACCTCGCCATCAAGGAGCTGGAGTGGGTCGCCAAAAACGGCGTCAAGCGGAGCGCCGCCGATGCCGCCCTCGTCGCCGTCCAGGAGTGGCTGCGCCTCGAGCCGGAAAACGCCGGCGCTAAAAAGCTCCTGGCCGAGATCAAATCCAAGGTCACTTCTGCCCCCGCCCCGCCGCGCGCCGAGGCCGAAGTTATCCATGAGGCCGAGGAGGCGGTGGAGGAAGAGGTGATTGAGGAGGCCGCTCCCCTCGAAGAAGAAGAGATCGAGTTGGAAGAGGAAGAGCCGGCCGAGGTCATAATGGAGGCCGAGGAAGAGCCTGAAGAAGAAAAAGCGCCGCCCAAACCCGCGGCCAAGCCAACTCCTCCGCCCGCGCCGGCCGCCAAGCCGGCCGCGCCTCCCCGGCCCGCGCCCGCGGCACAGGCCGGCGGGGCCGAGGCCGAAGAGATCGAGATCGAGGAAGAGATCGAGGAAATCGAGGTTGAAGCGGGCGACAAGGCGCCCAAGCCCCCGGCTCCGGAAAAAGTCGCGGCCCGGGCCGCCCCGGAAGAGATAGCGGTCGAGGAAGAGACCGTGGTCATGGAAGAAGAGGAGCCGGAAGAGGAAGAGGTCGTTGTAGAAGAGGAAGAGGTTGCGGAGGAAGAAGCGGAGGAGGAAGAAGTCGCGGCCAAGCCGGCCAAGCCGCCAAAAGCCGCGCCCCCGCCCAAGCCCGCGGAACCGGCCAAGCCGGCCCCCAAGCCCGCGCCGGCTGCCGCCAAGGCCGGCGATTTCGCCGACGACCTGGAAGAGGCGGAATTTTATTTGCAGCAGGGACTGAACGACGAGGCCAAGAAGATTTACCTGATGATCCTGCATCAGGACCCCACCCATGCGATCAGCCTGAGAAAATTAAAGGAGCTGGAGCAGGGGGAACCCGAGGAGGTCGTGATCAGCCAGGGCGAACCGGCCGTGGCCTATACCGAGGAACCGGTCGCGGCCGTTGCTCCTCCGCCCGCGCCGCCGCCCCCGCCTGCCGCTCCGCCTCCTCCACCCAAGGCGGCTGCGCCGCCTCCGCGCCCCAAGGCGGTCAAGCCACCACCGCCGCCCGCGGCCAAAGCCCCGCCTCCGCCACTCAAGGCGGCCCCGCCGCCTCCCGTCGCCGCAGCCCCGCCTCCGCCCGCCGCGGAAGCGCCCTCTCCGGAAACCAGCGTGCCCGAGCCTTATGCCGACACCGCGGCCATCGAGCCGCCGCCAGGGCAGCCCGTGCCCGTCCCCGACATAGCGCCGCCCGCGCCGGAGCCTGAACCCTATGTGGAGCCGCCCCCGGCTCCTCCCGAGCCGGTGATGCCGGCCGCGCCCGCCGCCGAGAATTTTGATCTCAGGGCCGAGATCGGCGAGGACGAGCCCGCGGACAAGGGCTTCTTCGTGGGCCCGGCGCCCAAGCCCGCGGCCGGGCTTTTCGAGCAAGCCGGGGATGACGATGGCGGGCTGTTCGATCTGGCCGCGGAGCTGGAAAAGGACGAGGAGCTCTCCGCGGCTTCTTCGCACGGTCTGGGAAGCACGGCCGAGGAGTTCAGCTTCGAGGAAACGCTCCAGGCCTTCAAGAAGGGCGTGGCCCGCACCATCTCCGAGCACGACTCGTCCACCCATTATGACCTCGGCATCGCCTATAAGGAGATGGGGCTTTACGACGAGGCCATCCAGGAGTTCCTGACCTCGTCGCGCGACCCGGCCCGCTACTTCGAGTGCATGCTCATGAGCGCCATGATCATGCGGGAGAAGGGCGAACTGGACAAAGCATTGCGCACCTGCAAGACCGCGCTGCTCACCCCGGGCGCGCGGGAGAACCAGTCGGCCACTCTTTATTTCGAGATGGCCCAGGCCTTCACCGCCGGCAAGGACCAGGGCCGGGCCAAGTGGTCGCTCGACCAAGCCAAGGCCATGCACATGGACCATCCCGAGCTGGACCACATGCTGGCGGAGTTGAAGGCCGTCGCGGCGGTGCCGGTGGCCCTGGAGGAGGACGTGGCGGAAGTAGCAGCGGTTACGCCGCCGGAGGAGACGGAAATTGATCTGGACAAGGCCCTGGGCCTCGAGCCGGAACCGGAACCGGAGCCGGAACCAGGATTGGACGCCTCCGCGCTCGACGAGGAAACGGCCGCCCCGGCCGTCCCCGCAGAGCCCCTCTCCGAGGAGCCGGTGGCCTACGGTGTTTCCGAGGGGACGCCCGAAACCTATGGAGAAGTCCAGCCGCCGGCGGACGCCGGCCCGCCCCCCTCCCGCGAGCAGACCTCATGGGAAAAAGCCGCACTCGAACAGCCCGAGGCCCAGCAATCGGCCCAGCCCGCCGAGCAGCCCAAAAAGAAACGCAAAAAAATTTCCTACGTCTGACCGGTTTGATCCGCCGCCCTTTTCACCCTAAAATAAAATTATTGAACAAGGATGTGCAGGATATTCAGGATAAAAAATCCTGTCCTTGACATCCTGAATATCCTTGTTAATGAATTCTTTGGTTGCGGCATTGAGCCGCGCTGGAGAATATTTAATCGGCTGCAGTAACCAGGAACGAGGCAGTAATGAAGGATTTATACTCCGGAAACGAGGCCATCGCCCGGGGCGCGTGGGAGGCCGGATGCAAGGTCGCCAGCGCCTATCCCGGGACCCCCAGCACCGAGATCATCGAGAACATCATCCGTTACCCCGAGATCAACGCCGAGTGGTCGCCCAATGAAAAGGTGGCGCTGGAGGTCGGCGCCGGCGCGGCCATGGCCGGGGCCCGCGCCCTGGTGGCCATGAAGCACGTGGGCGTCAACGTGGCCGCCGACCCGCTCTTCACCCTGAGCTACACCGGGGTCAAGGGCGGACTGGTCGTGGTCACCGCCGACGACCCCGCCATGCACTCCTCCCAGAACGAGCAGGACAGCCGCCATTACGCCCGCGCGGCCAAGCTCCCCATGCTCGAACCCGCCGACTCGCGGGAGTGCCTCGAATTCGTCAAGCTCGCCTTCGCCATGTCGGAGGAGCACGACTGCCCGGTCATGCTCCGCACCACCACCCGCATCTCCCACGGCCTCTCCCTGGTGAGCCCGGGTGAGAGGGCGGCCGGTCCCGTCGAGATCAAGGTGGAGAAAAACCCGGGGAAGTGGGTCATGCTGCCGGCGTTCGCCCGCGGCCGGCACCCGCTGGTCGAGGACCGGATGAAGAAGCTCATCGAGGTCTCCGAAAAATTTCCCGGCAACCGGATCGAGCCGGGCGATAAGAAGATCGGGATCATCACCTCGGGAGTCGCCTACCAGTACGCGCGGGAGGCGTTCCCGGACGCGAGCTTTTTAAAGCTCGGCATGGTCTGGCCGCTTCCCGAAAAGATGATCCGCGAGTTCGCGGGCATGGTGGAGAAGTTGTTCGTGGTGGAGGAGCTGGATCCGTTTTTGGAGATGAACGTTCTCGCGCTCGGCATCGCGGTCACGGGCAAGGCCGTGTTCCCGATCCTGGGCGAGCTGTCGCCGGCGCTGGTCCGGGCCGGCGTCACCGGCGAGCCGCGGCCGCCCGCGTATCCGCCGGACCCGAGCCTGCCGCCGCGGCCGCCCATCCTCTGCCCCGGCTGCCCCCACCGCGGGCTGTTCACCGCGCTCGCCCGCCTCAAAGCATTCGTCTGCGGCGACATCGGCTGCTACACTTTGGCCGCGCCGCCTCCGCTCTCCGCCCTCGACACCTGCCTGTGCATGGGCGCGGGAATCGGCCAGAGCTTCGGCATGGAGAAAGCGCTCGGCGATCAAGCCCAGGGCAAGGTCTGCGCCGTGATCGGCGACTCCACCTTTTTCCATTCCGGCATCACGCCGCTCATGGACATGGTCTTCAACCGGAGCAAGGGCACGGTCATCATCCTCGATAACCGCACCACCGCCATGACCGGAAGACAGGGCAACCCCGGCGCCGGCTACGACGCCTGCAACGAGGTCTGCCGGGCCGTTGACCTCGAAGACCTCGCCCGCGGGCTCGGAGTCGGCCGCGTGCGCACCGTCCAGCCCTATGACCTTGACGCGACCGAGCAGGCGCTGTGCGAGGAGATGAACGCCGGCGAGCTCTCGGTGGTGATCGCCAAAGGGCCGTGCATGTTGATCCCGGCCGCCAAGGAAGTGAAAAAGCCGCCGCTTCAGGCGGACGCCGCAAAATGCACCGGCTGCAAAATCTGCTTCAAGGTCGCCTGCCCGGCCATTTACTGGGTCGCCGGGGAGGGGACGTATCTTACAAGGGACGGCAAGACGAAGAAGCGCAAGGGCTATGTAACGATTGATCCGCTCTTCTGCACCGGCTGCGGGGTCTGCGCGCAGGTGTGCGAGTTCGACGCAATCAAATAGATGTAAGGAAGGGACAATGGCGGTAACAAATGTCCTGATCGCGGGGGTTGGCGGCCAGGGGATTATCCTGGCCTCCGACGTGATGGCCAAGACCGCGGCCGACGCGGGCCTGGACGTGAAGAAGTCCGACGTGCACGGCATGGCGCAGCGCGGCGGAGCGGTCACGAGCCACGTCCGCTTCGGCGCCAAAGTCTACTCGCCGCTGATCCCGGAGGGGGAGGCGGACATCATCATGTCGTCCGAGCTTCTGGAGGCCGTGCGCTGGCTGCCGTTCCTGAAAAAGGGCGGCCGGATCGCGGTAAGCATGCAGCGCATCCCGCCGCCCACGGTGGCCCGCGGCGAGCAGCCGTATCCGGAGGACACGCTGGACCGGCTGCAGAAGATTGATCCGCGCCTCGTGGCCATGGACTGCCTCGCGCTCGCCAGAGCGGCCGGCAACGAGCGCACCGCAACCATCGTCCTGCTCGGCGGCCTCTCCGGCCTGCTCCCGTTCCCCGAAGACGCCTGGATCGAGCGGCTGAAAAAAGAGGCCCCGAAAAAAGTGGTGGACGTGAACGTCAAGGCATTCCTCTCCGGCCGGGCGAAAGCGAGATAAACAAGCCTTCCATTTTCATTTCGCTCTTTCAGCGATACAATAAAAGCCTGCTCAGAGAAAAGGATCGAGCAGCGAGGAGCGAGGAGCGAGGGGTTCCGGAGAATTCCCTCGATTCCCGCTCCTCGATCCTCGCTTTTTTTCATGATTTCAGGGCGCCGCCTCTCGGCATGAGGAGCTGTTTTGATGGTTGTACTTATCGTCACTTGAAGGGGGAACGACTTATGGACCGTACCAGGATATATGGAGGGTTGATCTGCATCGCCGTGCTGATCTGCGGATTGCTGTTCATGATCGGCGTGTTCAAGGGAAGCTACATCGCTCTGGCCATGCCCGTCACCGTGATCACGCTCACGCTCTTGGGCCTCGTCTTCTGGATCGGATATACCATCTGGAGCATCAAGATCGAGCCGCCGGATGAAAAATAGCCCGCGCCCCGATCCGCCTCCGAGGAATGGCCCGTGAAAATCTGCGTCACCAGCTACCGCGGCAACATGTACAGCGGCGGGCAGGGCATCTACCTGTATTACCTCACCCGCGAGCTTGCCGCGCTCGGGCACGAGCTCACGGTGCTGGTGGGTCCTCCCTATCCCGCGGACATGCCGTGGGCGCGCGTGATCCGGATTCCCAACGAGAACTTTTACGCGGTCAAGACCGACTGGCTGCCCAAGCCCGACCCGCTCCGCATCTTCTTGCCGCTCAATTTCTACGAGTTCGCGGCCACCCGGCTCTGGTTCTTCCCCGAGATGTTCGCCTTCTCCATGCGGGCCTATCACAAGCTGATCGAGCTGTACCAGCAAGGCGAGCGCTTCGACGTGATCCACGACAACCAGTGCCTGGGCTACGGGCACCTGTTGATGAAGGCGTTCGGCGCTCCGGTGATCGCCTCGATCCACCACCCGCTGGGCATGGACCGGGCCGCGGACTTCGAGCAGACGCAGGGGCTCGTCGAGCGGGCGCGGCGCGTGGCGTTTTATCCGTTTTTCATGCAGCCGCTGGTGGCGCGGCGGATGGACCTGTGGATCTCCGGGTCGCGGGACTCGGCCGACGCGGTGGCCGAGGTGTTCAAGCTCGACCGGGCCAAGATGCGCGTGATCTACGACGGTGTTGACGAGAAGGTTTTCAACATGGAGAGGGCCGCGGAGAAAATTCCCCGCCGCCTGATCTTCGTGGGCAACACCGAGGACCGGAAGAAGGGCATCCTCTATCTGATGCAGGCTATGGCGCTGTTGCCCGGCGACGTGAAGCTCACGGTGGTTGACGGATGCAGCAAATGGAAATTTTTCGCCAACTGGCTGATCGAGAAGTACCGGCTGCAGGGCCGCGTCGAGTTCCTGGCCCGCGTCCCGGCCGAGCAGCTCGCGGACGAGTATCGGCGGTCGGAGATAGCGGTGGTCCCGTCGGTGTATGAGGGGTTCGGTCTGCCGGCGGCGGAGGCCATGGCCTGCGGGGTGCCGGTGGTGTCGTCGGACGGCGGCGCGCTGCCGGAGGTGGTGGGCCGCGAGGGCGACGGGATCATCGTGCCGAAGAAGGACGGCAAGGCGCTGGCAACGGCGCTTCAGCGCCTGCTCGGTGACGCCGGGCTCCGGCGCGAGCTCGGCCTGCGCGGCCATCGCCGCGTGATGGAGCGGTTCACCTGGCGGCAGATGGCGGTCCGCACCGCCGAGGTCTACGAGGAAGCAGCGGGGCGTCAGGCGCGATGCTGACCGTGGATTACGATCTGCTGGACGTGCGGCCGGGCCAGGCCTTGCTCGACGCGGGCTGCGGCGCGGGCCGGCACTCCTTCGAGGCCTTCCGCCGCGGCGCGCGGGTCTCGGCCATGGACTACGACGTCGCGGAGTGCCGCAAGGTGCTCTACTCGTTTGCCACGGTGGCCGAGCGCGACCGGGAAAAGGGCGGGTCCTGGAACTTGGTGCGCGGCGACGTGATCCGCCTGCCGTTCGCGGATCAGAGCTTTGACCGGATCATCTGCGCCGAGGTCTGCGAGCACCTGCACGAGGACATGCGGGTGCTCCGGGACATGGCGCGCATCTTGAAACGGGGCGGGCGCATGGCCGTGACCGTGCCCACCACCTTCAGCGAGGCGGTGTACGGCTGGATCGAGCCGTTTTATTTTGAGAACCCGGGCGGACACGTCCGCATCTTCACGCCCTGGGAGCTCGCGGCCAAGCTCCGGCGCGCGGGCCTGAAAATCTACGGCGTCCGCCACGCGCACGGCTTCCATACGCCGTACTGGCTCCTGCGCTGCATCTTCGGGCTGACGAACGAGGACCATCCGGTGTCCAAGGCCTACCGAAAATTTTTGGAGATGCAGATCATGTCGCCGTTCATGACCAGGGTGGAAAAGAAAATATTTGACCGCATCTGTCCGAAAAGCATTATAATCTATGCCTGGAAGCCATAATAAGGGTTTGTGGTTTGGGGTTTGTGGTTTGTGGTTAAATGGAGGGGGCAAATGTTTGCAAACCACAAACCCTAAACCATAAACCACAAACCGTTGTCTTTAAATGGAGGACATGATGGGAGCCAGGAAGACCAACAACAAGAATAAGACCCTGGTGCTGGGATTGCCCAAGGGCAGCTTGCAGGAGGCCACGTTCGCGCTGTTCAAGAAGGCGGGGTGGAACATCCGGGTGGGCGAGCGTTCGCTGACGCCGGCGGTGGACGACGCGGAGCTGTCGTGCCTTTTGATCCGGGCGCAGGAGATGGCGGGCTACGTGGAGCAGGGCGTGTTGGATGCAGCGCTCACCGGCCGGGACTGGGTGGTGGAGCAGGGCGCGAGCGTGAAGGAGATCTGCGCTCTCACCTACTCGAAATCGTCCTTCCGCAAGGTGCGCTGGGTGGTGGCGGTGCCGGAGGACAGCGCGGTCCGGCGGGTCAAGGACCTTCAAGGCAAGCGCATCGCCACGGAGGCCGTGAACATGACCCGTCGTTACCTGCGGAGGCACGGGGTCAAGGCGGACGTGGAGTTCTCGTGGGGCGCGACCGAGATCAAGCCGCCGCTCTTGGCCGACGCCATTGTCGAGCTGACCGAGACCGGCTCGTCGCTCCGCGCCAACAACCTGCGCATCCTGGACACGGTGATGGAGTCGGAGACGGTGTTGATCGCGAACCAGGACGCCTGGCGCCGGCCGTGGAAGCGGAACAAGATCGAGACCATCGCGCTCATGCTGCAGGGCGCGCTCACGGCGGAGAAGAAGGTGGGGCTCAAGATGAACGTGCCGGGCCGGGCCGCCAAGAAAATCCTCTCCGTGCTGCCGGCCATGCACACTCCGACCATCTCCAACCTCTCCGACCCGGATTGGCTGTCGGTGGAGGTGGTGATTGACGAGAAGCAGGTGCGGGAGCTGGTGCCGGAGCTGAAGAGGGCCGGGGCCACCGGGATCATCGAGTATCCCTTGAACAAGGTGATTCCGTAGCCGATCGCGAGGAGAGCCATGACCGGGCCTGCGCCCAGCGCGACAACGGAGAAGACAAAAAGGCCGGGGGGCGATGCGCTCGCCATCGCGGGCTACGTCCTGCTGGCGCTCGCGGCGACTTGGCCCATGATCGCGGACCTGCATCAATACGTCATCTCCGAGTACATGGACGTGATCAACTCCTTCGGGAACATGTGGTGGTTCCATGAGGCCGTGTGCGTGCTGCACACCTCGCCCTGGCACAACCCGGAGATTGATTATCCGTACGGCTACTCCATGGTGCTGCTCCCGGTGTGGATTCCCTATGACGCGCTGAGCCTGCCGATCATCGCGGCCTACGGCGCCGACGGACTGCCCGTGGCCTTCAACCTGATCAGCATCCTGTCCCTGGCGCTCACCGGCTACGCGATGTTCGTATTGGCGCGCTACCTGACCCGCGACCCCGGCGCCTCCTTCGTGGCGGGCATCGCGCTGGCGCTCACGCCTTACCGCTACTGGAACCTCACCCGCTGGCACGTCACCTGCCTCGAGCTCGTGGTCTTCACCATGTACTTTTTCCTGCGCGCGGTCCGGGAAGAAAAGCGGGCGGCCTGGGTCGGGCTCGCGGTATTCTCCGCGCTCCTTTTTTACACCTCGCCCAACTACACGGCGGACCTGGCGCTGGCGCTGCCGGTCATGCTGGTGTTTCTCGCGGCCACCGAGCGCGACACGCTCAAGCTGGACGCGGCATTGTTGCGGCTCGCCAAGGCCGGCGCGCTGGCCGGAGCGGTTTGTGCTCCGCTGATTGTGCGGATCATCCTGGAGATCGCGCACGGTCCGGTGCCGCTGTTGCAGCCGGACTCTTTGCGCATCCCGTATTCGGCGAACCTTCTGGGCTTCTTCACGCCGGGGTCCACGCTGCGGGCCTACTCCTGGCTCACGCCGCACCTGCCGTATTCCGATCCCGGGCTCAAGCGCGAGTTCGGGATCGCGAGCTATGAGATTTTCATGGGCTGGTTCACGCTCATGCTCGCGGTGGTCGGCGTGCTCGCGCGGCGGCGGGAGTCCAGGCTGTTGTTGGTCCTCGCCGCGCTCTTCCTGGTGCTGTCGCTGGGCCCTCGGGTCCAGGTCGGGCAGCACGCGCTGACTTTTTCCGCGCCCTACGCCTGGCTGGAACATGTTTTGCCCTGGCTCAAGGTTGACCGCACGCCGGTGCGGCATTCGGCCATCGCCCTGATCTGCGTGGCGGCGCTCGCGGCCATGGGTCTCGCGGCATTCAAAGACCTGGCGGCGCCGCGGCGGCGTGCCATGATCCAGGCGGCGGCCGCGGTGGCGGTGGTGCTGGAATTCAACCAGGCGCCGCTCAAGCTCGACAGCATCCCGGTGCCGGCGTATGTCTACGAGATCAAGAACGACCCGGTTTACGGGTCAGTGCTGGACCTGCCGTTCCTGCCCGACACGAAGCGGCTGGGCGGTTACTACATGATGCACCATTATAAGCCGCTGGCCATTCAGCTTACCTCCCGGATCGGGGACCCCAAATACGAGAGCAGCGCGCTCTTCAAGTACTTGAACCATCCGCGCGTCTGGCTCAGTCTCTCGGGCGGCCCCCGCGCCGCCGCCCTTGACGCCTTGCGCCGCGAACTCAGCGAGCGCAAGGTGCGCTACATCGCGGCGTACCCGCGTTTCATGGAACCGGATGATTTAAAGGGACTGCTCCAGGTGATGACGGAGCTCGGGCCTGACGCGGTCCTGGTTGAGAATGACCTCCACGTGGTTTACCGCTACCCGCCGTGGGGCCATACGGAATAGAGGGGGACGGCGCCCCCATTTTTACGCCCGGTAATTTTCCTGAAGATAGGCGAGGATGCGGTAGATCTTCTCGGCCCGGTCCCGGGCGAGCGTTCCGCAGCCGCAGGCGGGAGTGATGATGACGCGCTTGGACAGCAAGTCGCCATCCACTCCGGCCTTATCCATTTCCTCGATCCAGCCGCGCAGCTTTGCGAGGAGCGATTTTTCATCCTCCCCGTCAATGCTCTCGGCGGTGGGCACGATGCCGGCCGCCAGCCAGCCGCCGCGCGTGAGGAAGCGGTTGGCCTCCCGGGCATAGATGGCGATGGAGTCGCCGTAGTTGTAGGCGTCGAAGTTGAGCACGTCGAGCTTGGACTCCATGACCAGTCCCCAGTCGGTGTTGCCGCAGCAATGCATGCCCACGATCGCGCCTTCGGCGCGGAGAGGCTCGATCACCTGGTCGAGCCGGGTGATGACCTCCTCCCGCGAGACGGTGAGCATGGCGGTGCTGCCGTAGGCCGAGAGCATGGGCTCGTCGAGGAAGAAGAGCACGCGGTCCGCCTGTTCCTTGAGCCTTTTTAGCTGCCACCGCGACTTCAGCGCGAGCTGCTTCATGCACACGTCGCCCCACACCGGGTGATAGATGATGGCGCGGCCGTCCTGGTCCTTGATGGTAAAGCCGAACGAGAAGGGGCCGATGAGCTGGGCCTTGACCAGGGGGAGCCTTTTTCCCAGCGTCGAGAGCCGCTTGATGAAGGCATGGAATCCCTCGGCGTAGTCCGGGGAGAGGGAGAACTCGTCGAGCGCGTGGCCGGCCTCCGCGGCCATGGCCTTTTCATAAAACGCCGCGAGCTCGTCCTGGCCGGCGTCGGTGTCAACGTACACCGATTTTTTTTCGGGCAGGTGCCGGAGCCCGGGCAGGCCTTCCACCGGCTGCACCTCCATCTTCTCGGTGTAGCGCAGGGACTGGAGCTGCGGCCAGTGCGGGCAGTCGGGCAGGCTCTTGAAGACCAGGTCCAGGGCCTCCCCCATGTCCTGATGGGGAAGGCTCCCGATCCCGGTGGCGATGCCGGGAAAAAGCGGTTCAGCGGCCATGATCTTTCCTCCTCGCGCGGGTCCCGCGCTAAATTGCCGGAGCGCGGCCCGCCCGGCCCGCGCCAGCCAATACCATAGCATATACCGCGGAAAATAGCGAGGGCGGCGCAAGGCGCTTACTTGGTGAGCTTGAAGAGATGGAGCCGGGGAAAGAGGAGGGCGAAGACGGCGCCGGCGGCGCCTCCGGTGAGGTCGGAGAGCGCGTCTTTCCATTCAAAGCTGCGCCAGGGGAGGAGGCGCTGGATCAGCTCGATGATGAAGCCGAATATCAGGGCGGCGGCCGCGGCGATGATTAATTTGGTGATGCGGTTTCCTTGGGGCAGGGCCCAGAACAGGAGCGCTCCCAGCACCGCGTAAAAGGAGGCGTGGGCTAGGGTGTCGAAGGACAAGAAGGCGAATTCCTTGGGCAGGCCGGAGGGAATGTGGATTACGGAGAGCACGAGGATCAGGGCCGCCCATGCGGCCACTGCCCGGCCGGCCGTGGCGCTTGAGGGTCGGCCGTGGTCCGGGAGCATCTCGGCGGCGGAGTCCATCACCGTCACATCTTGTATTTGCCGAAGTCTTCGGGGTTCAGGTTTTCGAGGATCTCGGTCCACTTGTCCTTGTTTTCCTCGGTAAAGGACGCGTCGCGGGCGTCAACCTTCTGGGATTTTTCGATGACCTTGTCGGAGACGAAGATGGGCGACTTGGTGCGGAGCGCCAGGGCGATGGCGTCGGAGGGCCTGGAGTCCACGGTCATGATCTCGCCGCCCTTGTCCAGGTAGATGAGCGCGAAGTAGGTGTTGTCGCGGAGATCGGTGACCTCGATCTTGACGACCTCGACCTTGAGCTCGGCCAGAACGTTCTTGAAGAGGTCATGGGTGAGGGGCCGCTGGATCTTGATATTTTCCAGCTCCATGGCGATGGCGCTGGCTTCGACCAGTCCGATCCAGATGGGGACCGAGGTCTTTTCCTCCATGTCCTTGAGCACGACGATGGGCACGTTGGTGTACGGATCGAGCACAATGCCCGCCACTTTCATCTCCAGAAACATGTTTCCTCCTTGAAGGCGCCGGTCAGCGCGGCTGTTGGGGCGCAGGGCTCGCCTTCCAGAGAATGTTTCAAGGCCCGGGTGACGCGGACCTTGACCAGGTCGCCCGGCCTGACTCCGTCCCGGGCTATGTGCACGATGCGGTTCGAGCGGGTGCGGCCGGACAATTTGCCGGGGTCGTTCTTGCTGGGGCCTTCGATCAATACCTCGTATGAGCCCGACACCTGCTCCTGGTTTTTTTCCTGGGTGATGCCTTCCTGGAGCTCCTGGAGCCGGTAGAGCCGCTGGTATTTTTCCGGTTCGGGGACCTGGCCGGCGAAACCGGCCGCCGCGGTCCCCGGCCGCGGTGAGTAGCGGAACGAGAAGGTCTCGTCGTAACGGACTTCCTCAAGCAGGCGGAGCGTGTCCTGGAAATCGTGCTCGCTCTCGCCGGGAAAGCCCACGATCAGGTCAGCGGTGATCCCGACCTCCGGCATGGCCGCGCGCAGCTTGCGGATGAGGTCCAGGTATCCGTCCCGCGTGTAGCCGCGGTTCATGGCGCGGAGCACGCGGTCGGACCCGGCCTGCGCCGGAAGATGAATGGCCTCCATGACCCGGGGATCATCGGCCATGACCTCGATCAGGCCGTCGTCCAGGTCCTTGGGATGCGAGGTGGTGAAGCGCACGCGCTCAACACCCGCCTTGGCCGCGAGCCGGAGCAGCTCCGGGAAGCCGATGCCGCGGTCGTGGTAGGCGTTCACGTTCTGGCCGAGCAGCGTGACCTCCTTGACGCCGCGGGCCGCCATTTCCTTGACCTCCCTGAGCACGTCGTCCGCTCTCCGGCTCACCGCGGGCCCCCGCACGAACGGGACGATGCAGTAGGCGCAACGGTTGTCGCAGCCCTGCATGATGGACACGAAGCCCTTGACCGCCGTGCCTTGCCCCATTTCCGGGACCGCGAACAGGTCCGGGTCGCCGCGCTCGAGCCATTGCACCGCGGCCAGGCGCTCTCCGCTCCGAGCGCGCTCGACCAGCTCGGGCAGGCGGTGGACCATCTGGGTGCCGACCACCAGGCTAAGCCACGGCAGCCGGTCCAGAAACTCTTGCCCCTTCTGCTGCGCCACGCACCCGCACACCGCCGTGACCAGCGTGGGCCGGTTTTGCTTGAGCGCCTTCCACCGGCCCAGCACGCCCATGATCTTCTGCTCCGGCTTCTCCCGCACCGAGCAGGTGTTGCACAGGAGCACGTCGGCGTCGTCAGGCCCGGCGGCCGGGCCGTATCCGTGCGCGGCGAGCAGGCCCATCATGCGCTCGCTGTCCTTGACGTTCATCTGGCAGCCGAAGGTGCGTATGTAAACCCGGCCTTTCATGCGCTTTCGCCCACTCCCATATATATAACACCGATCGCGGATATTTTCCTAAGTTAGTTGATACGATTGCCCGAGTCAAGATTCATGGGGCCGCGCTCAGCGCTTGCCGAATCCCGGGATGAGCGCCCTGATCGCCCTCGATCCGTACTTGAGCGTTTCCTCCACCGGCAAACTGAAGCTCATCCGGCGCAGGCGCCCTCGCAGATACGGCCGCGCCCACCGCGGCACCCGGCGGTCCAGCCCCCGATCAAAAGGATAGAGCACGCTCACCAGCAGCTTGAGCCTCTCCACCTGACGCCGCGAATACCCGAGCAGCGGATAGACCTCCGGCCGGAAAGCGCCCCACTCGTCCAGGCTTTGCGGCTCCCTGAGGCCGAGCTTCACCCCGTCTTCCCACAGCGGAGTCAAAGGATAAGCCCGGTAGATGTTCAGGTTGAAACCGTGGGTAGGATTGACCGCGAAGATTTCCTCCATCAAGGAAAAGGTGTCGCCGAGGTCCGCGACGGTTTCGCCGGGCGTGAGCGCCACCCAGCTCGAACGGGAGCGCAGCCCGGCTTCCCCGAGCAGCCGCGCCTTTTCCTTGATCTCCTCGCGGGTGGTTTTTTTATTGAGGCGGGTGAGCGTCCGGTCGGAGCCGGACTCGGCGCCGAAGGACAGGCCCAGGCACCCGCACGACTTGGCCCACTCCAGCAATTCGGCGTTGATCACCGACTGGTGCGCGATGGTCATCCATTTCACCCGCAGGCCCTCGATGATGCGCCGGGCCTCCTTGACCTTGCCGAAGGGGTTGTCGCAGAGCAGGAAGACCACGTTCACGCCGTAGTGCCGGCCGAGGTACGAGATCAGGTCCCTTATGTACTCGACGCCGTGGGCGCGCCAGACCTGGCGGTCCGGGTTCATGGCGTTGTAGCAGAAGGAGCAGCGGAACGGGCAGCCGCGGGAAAAGGGGATCTGCAGGAGCCGGACGCCCGCGGCGCGGTTGGTGTAGATGTACGGCTCCCAGTCCACCATGTCCACGCCGAAGGGGAAGGCATCCAGGTCAGCGTCCTGGAAAGCGGGCGGGCCCATGACTATCTCTTCGCCGCGCCGATAGCCCACGCCGGGAATGCCCGCGGGCGGGGCGCCGCTCGCGATGGCCTCGCTAAGCGTAACCGCGGCCCTCTCGCCTTCGCCCGCCACCACGTAATCAACAACGCCGGACTTCAGCACGACCTCGGGCAGGCAGGTGGAGAAGATGCCGCCCCACACCACCGGGACCTTCTCGGCCGTGAGCCGGCGCGAGAGCGCGATGTCGTATTTCAGGGTCGGGCAGATGAAGTTGGAGAAGCCGACGAACAGCGGCCGCTCCGCGTTCACGGCCTCCTGGAGCCGGCGGTCGCCCGGGCCGTGGAGATGGATGATGCGCACGCTAAAGCCCGCGTCCCGGAGCGCGCGGCCCACGTACATCAGCCCGAAGGGAGGCGGCTCGTCAAAAGGCGGGACGTTGCGCTCCTTGCCCTGGCTGACCAGATAGATGGGAGGTCGGGATGCCGGCATAATGGGAACGATCATAGGCGGAGAACGGCCCGATCTCAAGCCGGCCCGGGTCTCCGCCGCCGGGGAGCGGCCATCCACGCCGGAACCATGCAAGCCGCGCAGGCCAGGGCGGCCCACAGGCCGATCTTAAAGGACCAGGGGCAATACTTGAGCTCCATGGTCCACTCTCCCGCCGGCGCCGGGACCGCCAGGAACGGACCGTTGGCCGGGAGCACCTGGGCCTCGCTCCTTTGCCCGCCGCTTTCCAGGTATGCCCTCCAGCCGGGCAGGTACTGGTCCGCGATCACGATGAAGCCCGGCTTCTCGTGCGCGGTCTCGGCCGTGATCGCGCCCGGGCCGTAACGCGTGAGCTTGAAAACGGGCGTCTTGACCGTTGCCTTTTTCGCGTCCGTTGGTCCGGCCGGGGCCCGCTTGAGCACGACGAGCCTGGTGAAAGTGGACGGAGCGCGCATGGCGGTGTCATGCAGCTCCTTGAAATATTCGCCCTCATTCACGGGAAGGCTGTAGCCGCCGACCCACCACGCCCGCGGCAGCGCGCCCTGGTCCTGGTAAACCGGCACCGGGCCTTTGGGCTCCTTTGCCGGCTTGAACTCGCCTTTTGGCCTCTTCTCCTTGAGCCGCGGCCGGGCCAAGGCCACGGCGTCGCGGGTCGAGTCGTTGCGCGGGCCGGGGAGCAGGGCGAGGACGGCGTTCTTTACGGCGCTCCGGCGCCCGGCGTCAATGCCGGTGGTGAGGAGGCTCACGGATGCGGGCTTCCAGCCGAGATCGTCGCGCCTCCGCTTCGGATCAAGATAGCGCGCATAGAGCAGGGCCGGCGGGTGCTCGTTGCCGGTGACGATGAAGCACACGCCGTCGCCGCGCCGGCCCGGCGCGAACACCTGCGAGTCGGGCACGCCGGCGCTGAAAATAAAACTCCGCGCCGCCCTCGTGAAGGCCGGGACCATGATCTTGACCGGCGCATGGTCCATGACCGCGAGCCGCGCATCACCGCCGGCCACCGTCTCTTCCGCCCTGAGCCACGACTCGTGCCGCGGGCCAACCGTCGTCGCGCGCTGAGCCCATTCCCGCGCCAGCGGCCGCTCGTCAATGGGCAGGTCGAACATGTAGACGGCGGTGTTGGACAGGTTCAACAGCGGGTCCTCCAGATGGTCGCGGCCGATCGCGAAGATCATGTTGTCGTTGTAATGCCGGATGAGCGCGTCGCCGGAGAGGCCGTTCACCGTTGCCATGAACTCCACGTACGACCCGGGGTACAGAGGGTCGTAATACCGGACGTCGTCAACGCCCGCCGGCAGCAGCCGGTCCGGAAACACGGAGTCCAGCTCCGGGTCCGCGTAAACCCGGAACCGGCCGTGCGATGGCTCCGGGGTCTGGGCGAGCGCCGCCGAACGCGCGCTGAGATCGTCGTGATACATCGGAGTGTTGCCGAGCTGGTCGAAGACGAGTCCGATCAGGCAGAGCGCGAAAATGCCGCCGCTCATGGCCTTCCGGCCTATCATACCCTTGCCGGCCATCACCGCGAGCGCCGCCGCGATCACCGCGACCATGGCCCCCGTCAGCGTAACGCCCGGCTTGAGCAGACCCAGCGCCCACGCCGGCCGAAACCAGTTCCGATACCCGCCCACCGTGTTCAGACCGATCAAAAACAACATGATACCCGCGACCAGCGCGAACGTCTTCCAGTTATTTTTTCTCTCCAGATGATCGAGGCCCGCGCCCGCGGCGATGGCCACGCACAGCGCCAGCGCCGGGACCGCGTACTTGTCGTTATAGGTCAAATTGAACGGGAACACCCGGCCGACCAGGCTGAGCGGCGGCAGGCCGTAAATGAGTGAGAACAGCGCCACCGCCGCCGCCGGGAAGAACAGGTCCGGCGCCTTGGCGCGCGGGAGACGGAGCGCGAGAAAACCCGCGAGCAGCACCGGGACCACGCCAAGATACGGCGTCAAAAACGGCGCCACCGGCGAGACGCTGTTCTCGCCGAAGAACCACGGCAGGATCAGCGAGATGCAAAGCCGCGGATCGTGGCGCCGCATCCCGGAGAGCGGATCGTGATACGTCCACGCCTGGGCGTAATACTCCGCGAACGGAAGCCACTGCGGCAGCGCGATAATCAGTCCCAGCGCCACCGCCCCCGCCAACAACCCGAGAAGTGGGAGCGCCCTTCCGGGCGCGAAGTAGCGCCGCCGGCCCGGCGGCAAAAGCTGCCGGCAAGCTGCCGGCGCTACGATCAGGTAATAGGCGATGGAAAAAACAAAGGCATAAAGCGTCGCCTCCGGAAACCCGCCCAGGATGAGCAGCGCGAAGCCGAGGCCCGCGAGGACCATGCTCCCCATGCTCCGCCTCTGGGCCATCCGGTGCAGCAGCAGGAGCTGCAGCGGCAGCAGCGCCTCCACGTTCAGGTGCGACATGTAAACGTAGCGCGTGAAGTAGCCCGTGAGCATATAGGCCGCGGCCGCGGTGAGCGAAGGCCAGAAACCCAGCGCCAGCGCCCGGCGCGTGAAAAGCCAGGTGAAGAACCCCGCCGCGAAAAGCCGGAGCATCAGCACCGCGTCAATCACCGGCCAGAACCCGAACGCCCACTTCAGCCAGTTCAGCGGATATAACACCGCGCTCTGCATGTTCGCAAGGTGCGGGACCCCGAACGCGTTGTGCGGGTTCCACAGCGGGAACCGGCCCGCCTGAAGCTCGCTATGCGTAAACTCGTCCCAGCAATAAAACCCGTAGAGGTTGGTCAGGTCCTGGACCACGCCCCCGTAAATCGAGTGCCCAGCCATCTTGGCCGGGCCGTAGGCCAGGGCCAGGGCGAAGACCAGGACTGAGGCCGCGAATAAGTATTCAGATTTTTTTATCGGTTTTTTCCAGCAAGTCTGCGGAGATTTCTCCGGAACCTTGCCCTCAATATTTTTTATTTCTTCTTTATCTGCGTTCATCTGTGTTCATCTGTGGTTTAAAAAACAACCCCATCAACAATACCAAAGCCGTGGCCAAGGTTCCATACAGCCCGATCCTGAAGTCATAAGGCTCGAACCGGAACACGGCCTTTTTCGCACCCTTCGGAACCGCCACCTCCCACGACACCTTGTCCTCCGGTATCCTTATCACTCCATCCTTCCCGTCAATCTCCACCCTCCAGCCCGGGTACCAGGCCTCGTGGACCGTAAGCTCCTTGCCCGCGGCCCCGCTCACATCCACCGCCACTTCATCCCCCGCGCTCCGCTCCACCTTCAATTCTTGTTCATCTTCCATGTGCGCCCAGGGCAGGTGCGGAGACTCGTAAATCAATGGCCCGCCACGGTCTAATCGCGACCACAGCGGTTCCGGGGGAGGGACATAAGGACCGTCATTCCATGACAGGGCCACGAAAGCGGACCAGTCGCCATCGCGGTTGTTCCTCGGGCCGGGATGCGTGGAGAGCTGAAAATGACTGGCCCCGGATGCCGTGAGGAGAATAGGCGTGTTTTTAGGACTAGGACCACAATTGGCATTGCAACAATTACGATGCGGCCTTTTCGGATTTATATATAGAGAATATAAAAGGCTTGGCCCTGAATCTCGATTATTTATCACCTGAAAGATTGCGCCATCGGTTGACGAGGAAATCTGTTGGAAATGGGGAATAAAAGAGAGAGTTCCATCTTGCGGGGCGCGGGATTCCAAAGGCGGGCGCTCCGACAATGAGGAAGGATTAAAAGAGACCATGGCCGGAGCATGGAGAAACAGGCAAGGCAGGGCAAAGGGCCTGACGCTTATATCGTCGCTGCCCAAGATTTCCGGCAGATATTCAAGATGGACCATGTTCCGGGAGGGCGGCCACACGCCGTAAATCCCTTTTGCCCGGGAAATGATATGATCAATAACTCCCGAGGGCACCCATTTGATGTCGCTGACGACAAAGGCCAGGGACAGCTTGCGCGCGTCCTCGCTCAAGAGCTTTTCGGGCGAGGGCTGGGTGAAATAGGAAGGATAGAAATAGCCCAGGCTCTCCTGGGCGCTGAGGCCGTTGATTTTATTGATCAGGTCAACGTAAGGCTTATAGAAAAGGGCGTCCGAGGAACGGACGTCCTTGAAACCTTCAAGCGTGGCCCGGTTGGCGGGCCAGAAGCCTTCGAGCCCGTCAATCCGTTCTTCCCCGCCGGAGCGGAGATCGGCCGAGGAATGCAGTGCTGCGAGCATTTCCTTTCCCGGCATCTTCAGACGGATGTAGGGCATTACCAGGATGGTGTCAATAAGCAGGGAAGAAGATATGGCGAGCATGAACAGGCCGTGCGCAATTATTCGAGCTCCCGCCTTCTTGAACTGCAAAAACATGACGATGAAAACCAGCAAAGGCGCTTGCAGCAATAAATACAAGTACGTTATCCTGGCCCCGAAACCTCCAGGTATAAGGTCGGCGTAAGAAGAATCCAAAATAAATTCCAGGGCTGTAAGAATGATCAGTGTCATGAGAACAGGATAAACAATCGCCCTGATTTTATCGCCCCGGTCTTTGGCTCGCGCCCACATTGCGTCCAGGCCCACCCCCGCCAACACGGCCAGGCAGACGTGGATTTCGGAGAAGAAGAACTTGAAGTTGGCGTTCATGTTGAATGGGGGGATGAGGGCGATGAGGCGGAAGCCCGGGAGGCCGAAGGTTAGGCCGAGGGTGAGGGCGAGGAGGCCGGAGAAGAAGAGGGCCTGCCAGGGCAGGCGGCGGAGCCTGATGATGGAATAGAGGGCAAGGGCGCAGACCACGAGTCCGGCGCCGGGGAGGTTTCCGGGGACGCCGGTGGCGGAGTAGGGGAGCTTGAGCATGGATAGAGCGCCGTAGTTGATGTACTGGACCGGGATCTCGCGCGGCATGTCCTGGAAGATGACGTGGATGCCGGGCACGATCAGGTTGAAGAGGCCTCGGGGATCGAGGTGGAAGAATCCGAAGCCGGGTCCGTGCATAGTCCAGCATCGGGAGAGGTAGTTGAGGAAGGGCAGGGCGGTGGCGGAGGATAGCAGGAGGCCGAAGGCGCCGGCGGCGGAGAGTGCGAGGAGCGATCTGGGAAGACTTTGGCGATCCCGCGATTCAGGGCTTGATGGACCGGCATCCTGCGCCTCCCGGCGCCCACATAGCAAGCTATGTGGGCTATCCTGGTTCACCATGATGGCGGTGAGGGTGTAGAGGCAGGCCACGAAGAGGGTGACAAAGGCGGCTTCGGGATGGCCGCCGATGATGGCGAGTGCGATGAGGGCGGCGCTGGCGCAGAAATTAGTGATCCGTGGCTTCAATGCCATTTTAGGTAGCGCCAGCAGGAGCAGGGGCAGGAGCATCTGCGAGTTCAGGTCCACGAGCTGGACGAACCACAGCCCATAGCCTCCGAAAGCATACGCCGCGCCCACCACCATCGCTCCCGCGAACGAGCAGAGCCTGGCCCGCGCGAACACGAACCAGAACATGGCCGCGAGCCAGAGCCTCGCGAGCAGGAGCGCGCCATAGGCGGCCTCGCCGCCCAGCGCGTACCAGGGCCAGTAGAGCGGGAAGAGCGCGGCGGTCTGGATGTTGCCAAGGTGCGGCTCGCCCATTGCCGAGTACGGGTTCCACAGCGGGAAATGCCCGGCGCGGAACTCTACCAGGTTGAAATGGTGCCACGGATAGACCTGGAGCACGCCGGCGGGGTCAATCAGCGGAGTCGAGGTATAGTCGCCAAGATGAGAGAATGGCTTGCAGGCGAGGAGCACGGCCAGCAGGACCAGGCCCGCGGCCGCAATCTCGCCGGCCCACGAGGAAAGCCTCCGCGGCGGGCGCGGCCTGTTTTCCGAGTGGCTCATGTCAGGTTGTTTTCCCATTGTGGTATTGACCAATGTTGTCTTGCCCTTTTTGCTTTTACCACCTTAAGCCGGCGGACCTTTATCATATCCCAACACGAATCAAGAGTAAAGGAACCAGGGATAATTCCAACGGATTTTCCGGGCGGTTTCTGGCCTTTTGCCGGGTCCCGTTTTTTCTTTGCACGCCAATTTGAAATATCCCCAAATTGTTGTATATTAAATAAAGCGGGCGCTAATAACGGAGGTAAAATTCATGAAGCGTTGTCCTAAATGTAACGAGTACCTATCAGACGATGCAATCCAATGCAAAAGTTGCCAGCATTACCTTGACGGCAAGGAACGCATGGATGAGCGTTGCGAGTGCGGCAACCTGGTAGCGAAGCTAACCGAAGACACGGTGGAAATCAAGTGCCGCCGCTGCAAGCGTATCCGTGTCATCCCCATGGACATGCTCAAGGACAGATACCATTATCTGCTTGAGAAGAGCAAGGCCGAGCCGCAAGGCGAATAGTTCGATAAAGATTGACGCCAATAGGGACGCCCCGCGAGGGGTGTCCCTATTTCCGTCTTAATGGATCAGTCTCGAGCGTCGAACAGGCCCGGATGCGCGGCCGCCAGCCAGGGCGGGACCGTGACCGGCCGGCCCAGCATCACTTTAAGCTGTAAGGCATTGACCACCGCCTGCCCATTATAATGATTGTTCGCCACCACGTAGACCTCGCCACCCCCTTCGGCCATCCGCTGGGCCCGGTCCTTCCACGGCCTCAGCTCGTCCTCGCTGTAGCGGTAGTCGTAGCGGCCGTCCCTTCCAGCGTCCTCTTGGAACCAGTTCTTATAGTTCCGGCCGTGCAGCCGGGCGTAAGCGAACCCGGCCGTGACCTCCTCGCCGGGAGGGAGCGACTCGCCGATTACCGGTTGGTCAATGTTCACGAATGCGATCCCCAGCTCGCGTAGCAGCTCGTAAAATTCCGGCCGGCCCCACGAGGCGTGGCGCACTTCCACGGCCAGGGGCAGCCCGGCCATGGCCGCCGCGACCTTCGTAAGCCATGCGCGGTTTTCCTCGTTGTTGCCAAACGACCAGGGGAACTGGAGGAGCGCGGCGCCCAGGAGTCCGGCTTCCATGAGCACGTCGGCCGCAGTCCGGGCCTCGCCTGCCTCCTCGCCGGTAAACGGCTTGCGTTCGTGGGTGAGCCGCTGCCAGAGCTTGACCGTGAACTTGAAGCCTCTGGACCCCGCCATGCGCCGGGCCCACGACTGCGCGTTCTTTTTCGGACCGGGATGGTAAAAGGTCGAGTTGATCTCGATCACGTCCACCAGAGAGGCCAGGTAAACGAGCGGGTCAAAGCCCCTGGGCCGGGGCCTCGGATAGACCACTGACTCCCAGTCCGGGTAGGACCAGCCGGCGACCCCGCAATAAATCCGGCCCGATTTATTATCCTGCTCTTCGCTCATTTCATGCCTCGATCCGCCAGGGCAAGCGATCGGTTTCGCACAGAGGCACAGAGAACACAGAGAGAACAAGAGTTAGTACAAAGGAAAATATAAACATGATCGGGCTTTTCAATATTATTAACTCTGTGTGCTCTGTGTCTCGGTGCGAGATCAGATCTTGAAATACCTGATCACGCGGTAATAGAGCGGGCGTCGTCTCATAAAAAAAGGGCGCGGCAGCTGGCGCCCCTTTCGAAAAGATCGTGACGGCGTCCCGCTCACATGACCTTGATCACGATGACGGCGACGTTGTCCTTGCCGCCGCGGTCGTTGGCCATGGTGGTGAGTTTCTTAACGGCCACGTCGGGCGGGTATGAGTTGGCGGTGTCCATGATCTCGAAGTCGCGGATTTCCAGGTAGAGCCCGTCGGTGCCGAGGACGAAGATGTCGCCGGGCTTGGGCGAGCCGCCGGCTAATTGGACCTCGAGGTCCTGGTTGACGCCGAGGGCCCGGGTGAGCTCGTGTCCGGTGGCGGCGGAGTAGTTTTCCATGAACTCGATGGACACGGTCTCGTCGGCCTGGCCCTGTGCCAGGACGGTGTGGTCGCGGCTCAACTGGACCATCCTCCCGCTCCTGGCCATGTAGGCCCTGGAGTCGCCGACGTTGCCGACGTACACCCGGCCTCCCTGGAACCAGAGGGCGGACAGGGTGGTGGCCATGCCGTTATACTTTGCCTCTGACCCGGCCTTCTCGAAAATCTTGCGGTTGGCCTCGCGGACCGCGAATTTCATGGCGCGGGCCGGGAGCGGTATGCCCTCGGCGTAGTCGAAGGGCGGGGTGGCGTCCTGGTCCAGGTTGAGGCCGGCCAGGATCTTCTCCATCTCGGTCACCGCCATCAGGGACGCGACCTCGCCGCAGGGCATGGACTCGACGCCGTCGGCCACCGCGTAGAGCCCGAGCCGCTCCGCGATCAGGAAGTTGTCCTCGTTGTGCTGGCGCAGCCGGCCCTGGTGCTTCATTCCCGCCGCCGCAATTCTCATGGCACCTCCCCCGCCGTCATCCGGCCGCTTCGGCGCCGGTGTCGCTGACGATGAGTTCGAGCACGGTCCCGCCTATCTTGATATGGTCCCCGTTCTTGATCGCGCTCTCCTTGATCCTCCTGTCGTTGACAAAGGTGCCGTTGGTGGAGCCCAGGTCCTTGAAATAGAAATTAGGCGAGTAATAAAAGAGCATGGCGTGCTGGCGGCTGAGCCGGGTGTCGTTGATCGAGATGTCGCACAGCGCGTCGCGGCCGAGCGATACCGGGACCTTGCCCACCTGGTAGCCCTTTCCCTTTTCCTGCCCCTCCAGGACGCGGAGCAGGACCATGATGCCGCCGGGGAGCTCCTTGGCCTTGGCGTCGTCGCCGAGCAGGGTAATTTCCTGGTCGCCGGGTCCGGGGGCGAGCCGGCGGAGTGTTTCCGTTGCCGGTGCTGATTGCATTAATCACCTCTTCAGCATGTAATGAGCCGATCGTAACCTGAATCATGGCTTGAGGCTTGAGGCTTGGGGCTTGAGGCTTGAGGAGCGGCCGGCCTCTTTCCGGCCTCAAGCCCCAAGCCTCACACCTCACGCCACAAGCCTCTTCTCTTCAAGAGTGCAGCTCCACGATGTCCTCGTCCTGAAGCTTATAGTCGCGGGGGACTCGGATGCCGTCATACTTGTCTTTACCCCAGATGCGCGCGTATTTCAACTCGCGGGCGAGGTCCTTGTGAATGGTGACCGCGAAATCCATGACGGTGCTTCCGAGGGGCATGGTCACGGGGTCGGAGAGGTCGGCCTTCTTGCCGGGCGTCTTGGTGTAGACCCTGACGATCTGAAGCGCCGTGAAGATATTTTCCTTGGCCGCGGTGAGGCTTTGCGGGTCAGCGGCGCTCACGGTCCAGTGCGGGAAGCGTCCGAACATCTCGATGACGAGCTCGAGCACGGCGGGGGCGTCGGGATGGTCGGCGTGCGTGCAGACCATGCGGGTCTTGACCTGGGCGGTTCCGTCGGGCCGGTAGCGTTCGGTGATCGCCGGCGTGAGCTCGACCTTGCCCTCCTTGAGTCGGTTCAGCACGAACTCGGTCTCGTCGAGCACGTCGTCGCTGGCGAGGTTCGCAATGAGCAGGGCAAGGTCGGCATTGCGGATGACGCCGGGGACCCAGGTTTCGGTGAACTCCTTGCCGAGCGGCGGCAGGTCCACGAGCTGGATCTTGACGTTCTGGTACTGGACCATTCCCGGCTGCGGCTTGAGCGTGGTGTACGGGTAGTCAGCGATCTCGGGCTGGGCATTGGTCAGCGAGGCCAGCAGCGTGCTCTTGCCGGAGTTGGGCGCGCCGGCGAGCACCACCTGTCCCGCGCCCTCCCGCGAGACGTTGAACATGGCGCTGCGGCGCGAGCCCGCTCCCTTCTTCTGGTCCTGGGAGGAGAGCTTGGCGATTTTGGTTTTGAGGTCGGCCTGCAGCTTTTCGGTGCCCTTGTGCTTGGGCATGACCGCGAGCATGTGCTCGAGGCAGGCGAGCTTGTCCTCCGGAGTCCTGGCCTCCTTGTAGGCCCTCTCCGCTTCCTTGTATTCTGGTGTGAGGTTGGCTGGCATGCGCCAATCCTTCCCTGGGCTTAAGAATGTATCCGGCGCCGGCCCATCATATCTTACGGAGCGGGCGGTTCAACGCCCGCCGGCGCGGGGGCCGGAGCGGGCGCGGGAGTGCGCGGCTTGACGCCGGCGTCGAGCACGAGCTTGGCCACCACCGGGTCCTCCGGCAGAGCGAGGTCCATGCTCACCAGGGAATTTTTATAATCGAGCTTGGCCCCCGCCGATACCAGCTTACGATTAAGCTCGTTGATCTTCCGCATCGTCTCCGTGAACAACCCCCGAATGGAAGGGTCTTTCCGGATCTCTCCCTCCAACAGCGTCTTCTGCGCGTCGAGCCGCGCGAGTTCCGCCTTGATCTTGGCCTGGTCCTCCCCGGACATGGAACTGTTTCCCGTTGCGTTCAGGGTCAGGTCCATCCGGCCCAGGAACATGCCCCGGTTTCCGGCCTGGGCCAGGATGGTGTCGCCGATGACCATGGGCGTGGTGCGCATGGTCGCCCGCGGCTCTCCCACCACCACGATGTCGGCGCCGGGGGCGCTTTGCGCGATGCGGCCGGCCTCCGCGAAAGCCGCCGCGTACAGCCCGATCACCACGTCGCACCGGGGCCGGAGCTCCGCGATCATTTTCTTGGCGGTTTCCACCGGGTCCAGCGCAATGAGCGCGGTGTCGCCGGTCTGCCCCTCGGCGAACAGGCCGAAGATGCCGACCTTGGCGCCGCCGGCCTCGACCAACACATACGGCGAGAAGGCGGGCTCACGGGTGCCGGACCGCACCAGGTTGGCCGACACCAGATGGAGCGGCTCATGGCCTTGCCCCTTCTCGAGCTCGTTTTTGAGGAACGCGTAGCCGGCGGCCAGGTCCGCCTTGCCCACGTTCATCGCGTCCACCTTCATGTGCGCCATGGCCGCCGCGATGGCCCGGGCCTGCTTCTTCATGTCCTCGCCAGGATGCGGGCTCGGGCCCATGAACCGGAAAAAGGCGTCGCCGCCGTCCACCTGGACCACGTCCTGCCGCGCTTGTTCGAGACCCAGGGCATAGTGGGCGCGGCGGGCCATGCCCCCGCGCGGGTGGTGCGGGCAGCCGCAGTCCGTGAGCTCCCCGGAAACTCCCGTGGTATAGATCAGGATCAGGGACGCGGCGTGGTCACGGAGCGGACGAAGCGCCAGGGCGGGCGGCGGCCCGGGCGCCGCGGGCTGGGCCGGGCCGGGCTGAGTTGCATCAGGCCGCGCCACGGCCGGCGGCTGGCCGGAATTTTGCGGCTTCGACGGCTCGCGGCATGAAGCCGCGAAAACCAGGGCCGCGGCCAGCGCCGCGACCAGGATGCCGTTGGCGAAAGACGCGCGGGCCCTCCGGTAATTGCCGCCGCCGGCATCGGCCGGTTTCAGGCCCCGCCCCCAAATTTCATTCATGGCCTCTCTCCACTCCTCTCCATTCATTGGTAAATCCCCTTGAGCGCCGCGAGGTCCAGCGATTTTTTCGCGGGGATGACCACGAGCCCCACCGGCCCGTGTCCGCGCGCGCGGATCAGGAGCTCGGTGAGCTCCGCCGCGGGAATCCGGGCCCCCGTGTCCCAGTCCACGCTCTGCGCCTTGACCCAGACCCGCTGCGGAAAGTCCACCCGTGAAAGCAGCGACGTGAGCGCTCCGTCTATTAAATCAAACACCGCCTTTCTCGACAAGTGCAGCTCTTTTTGCATCTGGCGGTGGTAGAGCATGAGGGAATAAAAGTCGAGGTCCGAGTCCAGGGTGGCGTCCAGGCTCTGGGCGTACCAGGGCAGGGCATGGTCGGGGTCGGTGAGGGCCTCGTAATGGAGGTTCATGCCGACAGGGACATGGGGCCGCAGGGCCTGCACCGTGCGCCGGAGCCGCTCGGCGAAGCGGAGCAGCTCGCGGTTCTGCCAGCGCTTCCATTCGTAGAACGCATCGGTGTAACCTCCCACCGCGTACTTGCCGCCCGCCGTTTTATGGACATTGCGGTAAAACAGCGCCGGGTCGGCGTCACGGCCGGTGGCTTTTTTATAGAGCTCGCGCGCGCGGGGGCCCATGTCCTCGGTGTGGCGGAGCACCAGGTCGTCCTGCAACAGCACCCCGTCAATCGGATACCGGGCCAGGTCCGCGAAGATGGCGGCGACGCGGTCCTGGACCTCCGGCAACAGCGGCGATTGGCCGCGCGCCGGGACCGCGGCTTTTTTCCCGAAGTCCCAGGCCATGCACGGGAGCGCGCTTTCCCGCTCATGGCCGTAATCAGCATAACGCGTGGTCATCCAGGCGATGACCCATAATCCTTTTTTGTGGGCCATTTGGATGACCGGGCCGAGCACGTCAGCGACCACCGGCGCGGCCGAGGTCTGAAAATAGACCCCGGCCGGCGCGGCCGGATTGATCATCCGGTAATAGCCGTCGTCCTGATTGTGGAACACTCTGAGGATGACGGCCTGGACGCCGGCGGCCTTGAACTCGTCCAGCCGTTTGTCCACTTCGTCCCAGGTCGCGCACTCGAATTCCATCACCTGCACCGCGCGCAAGGGCCGGGCCGGGGGCGTGAGCTTGCCGGAGGCATGGGCCGCGGCCTTCGGCGCGGCCGGGTCATCGCCTCCACTGGCGGGCGGGGCCGTGATCATCAGCGGGAAGGCGGCCCAGAAAAAAACGGCAAGAATGACTCCGGAGTAAATGACGGGGCGGCCGGCGTTTTTCGCGCGCATCACGTTTCCAGGGAGCGGCGGAGGATGGAGATGACGTCGTCGGCCGGGATGTTGGTCTCGCGGCCGGCCATTCCCAGCATCCGGCGGCACATGGGGCAGGCGGTGGCGAGGAGCAGGGCGCCGTACTCGGGGATGGTGGCGGCCTTGTCATGGGCGATCTTGCGCGCGGTCTCGGGCTTGACCACGGGCAGCCCGCCGCCGCCGCCGCAGCAGGTCCCGCGCTCGCGGGCCTCGAAGAACTCGAGCGGCGCCTTGCCCAGCGCGGCCTCCAGGATCCGGCGCGGCTCGTCATAGACCCCGAGGTATCGGCCCAGGTGGCACGGGTCATGATAGATGGTGGGTCGCGGCTCCGGCTTCCGCACCGTCAGCCTGGCGAGGTTCTCGGCCACGAACTCGGTAACGTGCATCACCCGTGCGTCCAGGGCAAAGCCCAGCTCGCGGTAGCGTGTCTTGAGCATGTGCGCGCAGGTGGGGCAGGGCGAGAGCACCAACTCGGCGCCGCGGAGGCCGGCGGCGACCTTCCGGGCCTGCCGCTCAAAAGCCTCCTTATGGCCCAGGGTGAGCAGCGGATACCCGCAGCAGATCGAGTCGCCGGTGAAGACGCTGAACTCCCGGCCGATGGCCTCCATGACCGCGGCGATGTCCGCTACCTGGTCCGGGAAATGATGGGTGGTGGAGCATCCGGTGAAGAGGACGGTCCGTCCGTTGGCGTGATGCTTCTCCGAAACATGGCGGGCGAGGACGGCGGCGAGGTCGGCGTTGAAGGGGTTGCCGCGCTGGGCCCATTTTTTCTCGAACGTCATGGCGGCTTCGGGGGCCACGCCGCGCTCGACCGCCTCCGCCCGCGCGGCCTCGAAGCAGGGGTAGACCTCGATCTCGTGCTCGCAGTAGGGCCGGGTGATGAGGCAGCCGCAGCACATGTAGACCAGCTCGCCCACTTCCCGGTCAAAGGGCAGCGCGCCGTCGCGCACCAGCTTGAGGATGGTCTGCTTGGCGGTGGGGGTGACGGTCTCCGAGCATTCGGCCTGCGCCACCGGGCAGGCGAAGCGGCAGAGCTTGGGGCAATAGGCGCAGTACTCGATCTGCTTCCTGAAGCCCGTGCGCCAGTCGGCCATCAAGCGACTCCACTACAATCTTTTATTGCACGCATATAAACGACTCATTGGCCTGGTATTCGCCGGGCCAGAAGCCGGTCATGGGGAGCTGGGTGCTTATTTCCAATGACCAGTCCCGGGCCTGGTCGTCGTGCCAGTCGCGGATGGTGCCCTTGGTGCTGTAGGGTATCGCGAAGGTCATGGGCCTGGGGAAGAGGCGGAGCGGCGTGCCGGAGCCGGGCGGGCCGACCACCTGGAAATAAATGAGCCCGAGCGTGGCCTCCGGTTCCGGGTCCGGCCCGGTGATGACTCCATTGGCGTCCACGAACCCTTCCTGTCCGCAATGCACGCAGGTTTCCTGGCCCTGCGCGTTCTGGCCGATCTCGAAGCTCGCATAAGAGAAATTGGCCACGACCACGCCTTCGTTGGGCACCATGTAAGAGAAGCACCACTGGCCGTTCTCCGCGTTCCAGCCGTCGTCGAAGATATGGGCGGCGGTCATGGGGTCCTGGATGCCCTTGTACAGGACGGAGCCGTCGGGCATGACCACGCTCTTGGAGATGGGCTGGATCACGGCGGGATCAAAGGTGATGCCGAAGCCTAGGTCGTGCCAGTAGATGTAGTCGGCGTTCGGCTCATCCGCGAGCCGTCCGATCTCCGGCTGGTTCTCCATCCAGTCCGCGGCCTCGACCGACACGTTGACCGCCACCACGTCTCCGGGCTTGAGGAAATTGATGTGCCGCGAGGTAGGGTTGGGCAGGGCCCCGGGCTTGTAAAGCTCGGTCGCGGGGCCCGGGGCGAACGGCTCGATCATGAAGAGCAACTTGTTGCGGTCAAAGCGCGCATCCCCCCGGCGTAAGTCCCCCGGCGCGACGTTGCCGTAGAGATTGACCCCGAGCTGGGTGGTGGCGGTTACCCCGCTGAAGGTCCACTTCACGGCCACCGACCCGCAGGCCGGCCAGATGTTGCGCACCGCATAGCTTAAACCCTGCTGGGAAGGATAATGCTCCATCTCGCCACCGTGCAGCACCTGCCGGTCGTAGCCGCCCTCCACGTATTGATAGCCCACCGGCGAGCCCGAGGCTATCCCCTCATCCAGCGCGCAGCTCCCGGGCCCGCGGTCGCAACCCTGCAGCATGACGCCGCTCTGGTCGCTGTCCTCGACCAGGACATAAACTTCTTCGAGCTTGTTCTCCGGGTCGCTGTTGCGGACCGCGATCTCGGCCACGATGTCGGCGCCCTCCCGCGCCGAGCTTTGCACCACGAGGCTCGGCAGCGACGGGTTCGACGGGGGGGTGACCGCGACGTTGCCGGAGGGGTCAACCGTGATGGTAAAGGCGGTGACCGGCTTGTCCTTGCCGGTAACCGTGACCACGTTGGAAGGGTCGGAGGTTCCGGCGGCGTTCTCGGCGCGGATCTGGTAGTTCCAGGCTTCTCCGGGCTCGGCCGTTTGCAGGGAGAACGCCGGCTGGTCCTGGTCGGTCTCCGCGAAGCGGCGGAACTTGGGGACGTCGGCCGTGCTCTGCTCGACCACGAACCGGTCCTCGTTGTCGGAGTTGTCGTCCCATTGCAGGGTCACACCGCCGTCAGTCCCGGTGACGGCCTGGAGGTTGGTGGGCGCCGCCGGCGGCTTGTCCGCCACCTTGATCTTGACGCTCGCGGTATTGGTGGGGGCGGACTCGCCGGCCTTGTTCCCGGCGATCACGCGGTAGGTGTACGTCATCTTGTCCTGGACCATGGGGTCGTTGTAAGAGTTGGCGTTCACCCCGAGGGTGGCGATGGCTGCGAATGGGCCCCGTCCCTCCGAGCGCTCTACCTTGAAGTACTCCTCGTTGTCCGACTGGTCTTCCCACAGCAGCATGACCTGGGGCGTGGCGTCGGCATCCGCGGTCAGCGCCACCGGAGCGGCCGGCGCGCTGTCCGCTCCCGCGAGCGTCACCGCGGCCGGACCCGCGAACGCGGAGGCCCCGGTATCGTTGGCGGCCCGCACCCGGTAGGAGTAAGTCCCCTTCGCGAGCGGCCCGTCCATGACCGAAGCCGAATTGGCCGGCAGCCGGAAAACCGCCACGAACGGACCGCCGCCCTCCGAGCGGTCCACCTGGAACTCCTGCTCGTTATTGGAGGCGTCGGTCCAGGTCAGAGATACGCTGACTCCCTTGACGTCTTGGGCATTGAGGTTCAGGGGAGCGGCGGGCGGGTTCTCGCCCTGGCCCTTGGCCTCGATCTCCCGCAGCAACTTCTTGGCGGCTTCCTGCTGCTCCGCGGTGGGGACGTATCGCGCGGTGTCGGAGGAAAGGACGGTCACGGGCCGGTAGGGCGACGGCCGTGTCTCCTTGGTCCAGTCAAAGGCCGGTTTCTGGGCGCCGGGTTGGCTGGTGCCGCCGGGTAGCACGCCGGGCTGGGTCACGCCTCCGGGTCCGCCGGCGGGAGGCTTGCATGAGGAGCAGCTCTCGCAGGCGGTGCAGCCCTTGCAGCCCTGGCCGGTGCAACTGCCCGCCAGGCAGATGAGAAGAATCAAGACGCCCGCGATCCGGGCCGGTCTCCACTTGCCGCCGCTTTTAAAGAAATTGATCATCTCGGTCCTCCGTTTCAGTATCGCCGATGCCCATCTTGGCCGGGTTTAATATTGTGCCCGGATCAAGCCTGAGCTTCAAATCATTAAAGATGTCGAGGGCCGGGCCCAGCTCCGCGCGCATCCAGCGGGCCTTGTGCGCGCCGATGCCGTGGTGGTGGCTGATGGTCCCGCCCGCCTGAAGACATGCTTCCATGGCCGCTCTCCAGGCCGCCTTATAGGCCTCGGCCGCCGGCGGCTCTTCCGAGCCCGCGACAAACGTGAAATAAATGGCCGCGCCCACGGAGTAGACGTGCGAGATGTGCGCGGTCACCAGCGCGTGCGGCGCGATGGCGCCGCGCACGGCATGGTAGAGCCCGGGAATCTTGGACCACACCGCCGCGACCTCGCAGGTGTCGAGGATGGTGTGCCCGAGCGAGAGCACCGTGCTCTGATTGTAGCTCACCGAGTAGCGCCGCCCAAGCCACGCCTCGCCGGGTCCCGGGCCCAGGTCGCGGCCCGCCTCGGCCAGGATGGAAAAGCCCTTCGCGGCCTTGGCCCGGGTAAGCTCGTGGTCCGGGCCCTCGAACCCCGCCACCAGGAGGCAGCCGGGCCCCTCCGCCCCGAGGCTCTTCGCGTGGAACCTGGTGTCCAGCTCATCGTAGAGGCGCATCACGGCCGGGTCAAGCCCCGCCCGCATGACGAGGCGCATGGCCCGGACCCCGCTCTCCAGATCCTCGAACATGAACCCGCGGAACGCGGAGCGCTCCGGCAGCCGGTGCACCGCCATCACCGCGCTCGTGATCACCGCCAGCGTGCCCTCGCTCCCGATGATGAGCTGGTCCAGGTCCGGCCCGGCCGCGCTCTTCGGCGAGTCGGACGACGTGAACTTGCTCCCGTCGGCCAGGACCCCGGACAGGCTCAAGGCCATGTCCTCGATCTTCCCGTACTTCGACGAGAGCTGGCCCGCGCTCCGGGACGCCAGCCACCCGCCCAGCGTCGAGCAGTACATGGACGACGGGAAATGGCCCAGCGAAAAGCCGCGCCGGTTGAGCCACCGCTCCCAAGTCTCGCCCATGATCCCGGCCTGGGCCTCCGCCGTGTGATTGATCTCGTTCAGCTCCAGCGGCCGGTTCATGCGCTTTAAGTCCATCACGATCCCGCCGCGCGCCGGGATGGAGGCCCCGCACACGCCCGACCCGCCCGCCGCCGGCGTCAGCGGCACCCGGTTCATCGCGCACCACATGATCAGCTCCGCGACCTCGTCCTCGCTCCCCGGCCAGGCCACGGCCGCGGGCAGCAGCGGCGCTCTCCCCTCCCGCATCCAGAAATATCCCTGGGGCCACGAGTCGCGGCTCACGGCCAGGCGGTCGAGCGCCCGGCCCGACACGTGCCTCTCGCCCACGATCCCGGCCAGGGCCGTGAGCAGGTCCGGGTCCGGTTCCGGAAACTTCAGCTTATTGATGTCTGGTTCCTGCTTCATGCGGCGCTGGTATCTTTGTTCTGATTAATAATTCCATTATCCGGGCAAGCGGCGCGAAGGCGCACCTTCCCCCTATAACTTCTTTGATTCATCCGATTGCTTCCGGTTCCCGTTGTTTCCGCCGAGCCCCAGCTTGCCCGGGTTCATGATCCCCTCCGGGTCCACCGCGCTCTTCAGGGCCTTGAGCAGCGGCAACGCCCCGCCCTCCTCCTCTTCCAGCCACTTGGCCTTGAGCACGCCGACCCCGTGGTGATGGCTGATGCTCCCGCCCCGCCGGACGCATTCGTCGAGCGCGTCCTTCCACACCCCGTCATACACCGCGAGCTTCGCCGCCTGCGACCGCGCCGTGGCCGCGATGGAAAAGTAAATCGAGCAGCCCTGCGGGTAGGAATGGCTGAAGTGAGCCATCACGAAGGCGTGCCGCCCGATGGCGTTGCGCATGCCGTAGTACAGCTCGTCGAGCCGGTCCCAGACCGTGGCCACCTCGATGGTGTCCACGAAGAAGCCAAGATCAAACATGACCTGCATGGTGTAGCTCACCTTGTAGCGCTTCTCCCACCAGTGCCGCGCCGGGCCGGGGCCCAGGTCCCGGCCGCCGCACCGGGCGCAGATCCCCTTGGCCAGGCTCTGCTCCAGCGCCGTGATCTCCGGGTCGCCCTCGAACGTCAGCACCAGCTTGGACCGGTCCAGGCGATTGAGCAGCGGGTTCATCAGCCCGGGATGGAACAACAAGGGCAGAACCCGGCGCGGCCAGGTCCCCCGGTCCTTTAATTGTTTCGGCGCGCGGCGTTGATGATCCTCAATCTGCTCCTCGGCCGGCACGATCTTGCTCGTCTTGGAGAAGAACGTGTCCACGGGATCGTAGAGCCGGACGCACGCCGGACGAAGCTCCGCCTGCATCATCTCCCGGATCGCCTCCAGACCGTCCTCCACCGTCGCGAACGAATACGCCTGGAAGCGGCGCGACGCCGGGTACGGCCAGACCCGGCACGTCGCCGCGGTGATGATCCCCAGCGTCCCCTCCGCGCCCATGAACGCATGGTTCCAGTCCGGACCGGTCGCGCTCTGCGGCGCTCTCCGGGTCTCGAGCACCTCCCCGCTCGGGAGCACCACCTGCAGCGACACCACCATGTCCTCGATCTTGCCGTACTTGGCGGATAGCTGGCCCGCGGCCCGGGTCGAGAGCCAGCCGCCGAAGGACGAGCAGTAGATGGACGACGGGAAGTGCCCCATCGTATAGCCCTTCCGGTTGAGCCGCCGCTCCAGGATCTCGCCGATGATGCCGGCCTCGGCCGTGACCGTGAGCGACTCGTCGTCAATCGCCAGCACCCGGTTCATGCGCTTCAAATCGAGCACGATGCCGCGGCCGCCGAGGGCCACCGTGCCCCCGCACACGCCGGAGCCCGCGCCCATGGGGATGATCGGGACCAGGGCCCGCCCCGCGATGCGCACCACCGCCCGCACCTCTTCCACCGAGCCCGGCCACACCACGGCCTCGGGAAGGTCGGGCAGCTCGTCCGACTGCAGCCGGATGGTGTTGCGCGGCCATACGTCCCGGCTGTAGATGGCGCGGTCCACGTGGCGCGCCGACACGTGCTCCGCCCCCACCGCGGCGGCAAGCTCGTGCGTTAAATTGTCCCGTTGGTCCGTCACGCGATCTCTCTTGGTATCGGTCCGCTGAACGGGCGTCATGTCCGCCAGCGCCGCCCGGCGCGGTAAGGACCGCGCCGGCGTTTTATTAGTCTACCATAGATTGGCTTTTTCCCTTGCCGCCAGAGCCTGGCCGGCGCCGCCCGGAGCAGGCGGGAGAGGCGGAGTCATCGTTTGTGGGGGGCGGCGGCGGCTTTCTCGATTTCCATGAAGATTTTGCCGTTCCTGAAAATCCGGACCGTGCCCGTGCTCTCCGAGACCACGATGGCGGTGGAGTTGGTCACGTCGGTCATGCCGGCGGCGGCGGCGTGCCGCGCGCCCAGTCCCTGCGGCAGCGACTCCTCTTCCAGCACCGCGTTCAGGTGCCGGCCCGCCGCCATGATCACCCCGTCGTCGCGGATGACAAAAGCCCCGTCGAGGGCGGAGAACTCCTTGATCGTGTCCTTGAGCCGCGGGTCCAGGATGTTCCTCTCCTCCTCCGGGTAGCCGTGGAAGGGGTTGAAGATCAACTGCCGCGAGAGCTGCATCACCTTGTCCGTGTCCCCGAGCACGAAGATCGCGCCGATGGGCTTGCCCTCGCGTCCCTGGTTGGCCAGCTCGGTGGAGATGGTCACCAGCTCCTCGAACACCTCCGTCCGCACCTGCGTCGAGATGTTGGCGATTTCCGCGGAGCCCATCAGCTCGAACTCCTTGCCGATGTCGAGCACTACCATCGTGTCAACCGTGGGCAGCCCGCGCGAGCCCGTGACGCACACGATCTTGTCGCCATGGGCGATCATGTGCGCGGACAGGCTCCGCATCACCGCCATCTTGACCTTGCCCATGCGCGTGAGGTGAAGATCGGGAAGGGTCAGGATGTTCTTGTACTGCTTGCGCAGCTCGTCGTTCACCGTCCGCTCGCTGACCACCAGCACGAAGTTCTTCCGGCTGGCCAGCGCCGCCGGAATCTTGCATTCCGACGGATCCTCGATAATCATGAAAATCTGCCGCGCCTGGATCCGGTCCGCGATCTTGCCCGCCGATTCAAGGATCGTCCGGTTCTGCGCGTCATGCGCCCGGGCCTCCGCCACCGCCGGATCCAGGGGCTTCGCGGCCTTCTTCACCCCGGGCTTATCGGCTTTCTTCTTGGCCGGCTTTTTCTCCGGGGTCTGGGCCGGGGACTGGCCCTGCGTCCCTTCAGGATTCTTTTCATCCTTCATCGCCGGCGCCGCCATGTCGTCGTTCAATTCCAGCCGCTCCCCCGGGGCCGAGCGCTCGCCCCGGATTCATAACTCAATGTTCTATTGTTGCTTTCCGTTGGGAACCAACAGGGTAAAAAAAGTTCCCGCCCTTTCGCGGCCAGTGTCCTTGGCCGTCACGCGAACCAATAATTAATAATAGCATGGCCCCGTGGCCTTGGCAAAAAGATCGCGTATGGGACGGAGGGCATTCACCGTGAAGGCCCCGGGCCCGGGCCGCCCGGACGTTGCCGGCGTCCGCCCATGTCTCCGGTTTGCGCGGACCGGGTCAAAATGTTAAACCTTTGCTTGCCATGCCACATGATAACTCCATGGAGATTTCCGTGGTCCTGCCCGCGCTGAATGAATCGGAAAATCTGGCCGCGGTGGTGGAGGGCCTGGCCGCGGCCCTGGCGGGCGCGGCCGCGCGTTATGAGATCATCATCGTGGACGACGGGTCGCGGGACGGCACCGCCGCCGTGGCCGATGGGCTGGCGAAGAGCGACGGCCGGGTCCGCGTGGTGCATCATGAAAAACGGCGGGGCTACGGCGCGGCGCTCACCTCCGGCTTCGCGGCCGCGAAGTACGACTGGATCTTTTTCACCGACGCCGACGGACAGTTCGACCCGGCCGAGCTCAGCCGGCTCGCCGCCGAGGCCCCCGGCCACCGCTTCATCACCGGCCTCCGCGCCCGCCGCGCCGATCCCTGGCGCCGCCGCGCCTATGGCTTCATCTTCTCCGCCGCCGTCCGGGCGCTGTTCAAGGTCAAGGCCACCGACGTCAACTGCGCCTTCAAGCTCTTCCGGAAAGACCTGATCAGCGGACACGAGTTCCTAAGCCGCGGCGCGCTCATCAACGCCGAGATTCTGGCCGTGGCCGCGAAACAGGGCGTGGACCCGGTGGAGATCGCCGTGACCCACAAGCCGAGATTGAAAGGCTTTAATACCGGCGGAAGCGCGCGAGTGATGGCGCGGGCGGGCAAAGAGATCGTGGCCCTCTATCTGGATTCCCGGAAGAAAAAGAAGGCGTGAAGCCCCTCCGGCCTCCCGGTCCCCGCTCACGGATCTCCCGCGCCCCGAGCCTCAAGCCCCAAGCCCCAAGCCTCTGGCCCCTCACGGTCCCCGCTCCCGGATCTCCCGCTCCAGTTCGAGCACCAGGGGGTGGCCGGGCATGATTTCACGCGCGGCGGCAAGGTGCTTCCGGGCCGCCGCAAGGTCCGGCCGCGACTCCAGGTAATAGTGGGCGAGTTGAACGTGCGCGATGAAATTTGACGGGTCCAGGGCCAGGGCGGCCTCCCACTGGACCCTGGCGTCACCCGCCCGCCCCGCGCTCATATAGGCCAGGCCCAGGTTGTTCCTGACCGCCGGGTTTTGCGGATCTTCCGCCGCCGCTTGCTCGAGCAGCGCGATCCCCCGCGCCAGGTCTCCGTTCTTGATCACGATCTCGGCCAGGTTCATCCGCGCAACGTGATAGGAAGGGTCAAGCTCAATGGTCTTTTCATATTCCGCCTGGGCCGCGGCCATCAGGCCCCGGTCGCGATAGGCGATCCCCAGGTTGTTGTGGGCCAGCGCCAATTCCGGGACCTGTTGCACCGCGGCCCGCCAGAAAGTCAGGTCATTCCTGAACACCCGTCCCTTCGCGATATACAGCGGCCCCAGCGCCAGCAATACGGCCGCCAGCAGGATGGCGAAAGCCACGCGTCCGGCCCCGCTTCCGGCCCCGCTTCCGGACTTCTTCAGCCTCTCCGCGGCAAGAATGAGCATGGACGCAGCGAGGCCGCAGATGAACAGGCTCGGCAGATACAAAAATCTTTGGGCGAACAACGTCGGAAAGGGAACGAGCTGCGAGAACGGCAGGACGCTGATGAAGAAGCCCGCGATAAAAAATGAGGCGGACGGGCCCCGTCTCCATGACCCGGCCGCCGCCCCGATCAGGAGCGCGGCCACGGCGGCGGACAGGACTCCGGCCCACGCCGGCGCCGAGGTGATCTTCGCGGCGTAGGCAAAATCAATGCGCCAGAACCAGGGCAATGCGAGGAGCTTCAGGGCATAGGCGAAGACCATGATAATCGCCTGCGCGGAGCGGGCCGGGGAGAGCCCGGCCAGGGCGTTGGGCGCCGGCGCCGGGCCGGGCGCCGAGAGCACGTGCGTCCGCCACGCCATGAACGCCGCGGTGATAAGCGCCAGGGCCGCGTATTCATACACGCGCTTTCTCATGGCGGATCGGCGCTGGAAAAAATCGTGCGCCACGATGAGCGCCGGCAGCGTCACCGCGATCTCCTTCGAAAACAGCGCGGCCAGGTAGAACAGGGCGGCCAGGGAATACGGCGCGGCGCGGCCGGCATGGTCTCCCCGGTCCCGGGCCCGAAGCAGCATGACCCAGGACGCCATCATGAACATCGCGGCGAAAACGTCGGTGCGGCCCGGCACCCACACCACGGACTCCACGTGCGCCGGATGCACCGCGAAGATCATCGCCGCCAGCGCCGCAACCCGCTCCTTGCCCGTGAGCCGGACCAGGAGGAGCAACATGAGCCCCGAGGCCAGCGCGTGCGCCAACGCGTTGATCAGGTGCTCGACCCACGGCGTCTCCCCCGCCACGGCATAGCCCGCCGCATAAGAGAGCGTCACCAGCGGCCGGTAGTAAATCCCCCGCGCCGGGCCCGGCCAGAACTTCTCGCCGAACATCCGCCCCGCGTTCGCCAGGTCGTGCACCACCGGGTTATCAACGATCAGTAACCGCTCGTCGAAAACAAAGCCGTAGCCGAGGGAAGGCGCGTTGACCAGGAACGCCGCCGCCATCACCGCGGCCAGCATGGCCGGAATAAAGCGCTCCCGCTTCACGGCCCGGAACCCCCGCCCGCCGGCCGCGCCGCCTCCCGTTCCAGCTCGCGCACCAGGGCCTTCAGCTCGCTGAAATCCGGATACATCCTGAGCACCGTCTTGAGATGAGCTATCGCCTGGTCATGCATCCCCATGTCCCACTCCCGCCGCGCCAGGTCATTATAGCCCGGAAGCCACTGCGGCCTTAAATGAACGGCCTGAGTCAGCTCCGCAATGGCCCGCGTCTTTTCGCCCTGCTCCCACAACAACAGCCCGAGCGCATGGTGCGCCGCTGCGCCGCCGGGATCGGCCGCGGCCGCGCGCGTGAGCCATTGGCGCGCCGCGCCGGCATCGCCGTTCTCCTGCTCCAGCCGCGCCATGCCCATCATGGCCTCCGCCAAAGACGGATCAAGCGCGAGCGCTTTTTCATACGAGTCCGCCGCGCGCTCCCGGTTCCCCTGCTCCAGCCACGCGCCGCCCATATACGACCAGTCCTCCGCGTCCGTGTAGTGCGGCGCCACCGGCAGACGCGAGAGTCCGAGCCCGAGCAGCATGAGCGCCACCGGCGCCGCCGCCCGCGGCAGCCTTCCGCGCCGCCCCTGTTCCTTGCCGCGCATCAGGAGCGCAGCCCGCCCAAGCTCCATCGCGCCGGCGCCCGCCAGGACCATCATCCCCGCGGCCAGGGGCAGCCGGTACCGGCTGGAGACCACCGTGGCAACAGTGAAGCCGGCGAACGCCGCCAGATGGATCATGAATACCTGATGGCCGCGCCGCCTCCACCTGAGAGCCGGCAGCCCCGCCAGCGCCAGCGCCAGGATGACGCCGAAGCCGGGCAGCGGCAGCCTAAGCGCCGGAAACAGCGACCGCTGGAACTCGGGATTGACACTCGCCCTGAGCTCGCGATGGTTCACGAGCAGCGCCGCCTTTTTAAGCTGCAGCTTCCAGAACCGCGCCGGGTCGCGCCGCATGAACTCAAAAATTTTTTTCATATAAAACCGGTCCTGCCCCGCCGGGTCGGTGATCCCGGCCTCCGCGACCGGCAGCGCCTGGAGCCGGTCGTAAACGCCGCCCGGCCGAGCATACGGCGTCCCGTCCGCGTCCGGATTATTGCCGATGTAAAGGTTCAGCCCGCCCTCCGCCTGCAAGAGCGACCAGTGGCCCGACGCCAGCCGGCCGCCGGCCATCACCGGCAAGATTATGATGAGACACGCCGCGAGCATGGCCAACGCCCCGAGCGCGGGCGCCTGGCTCCGTTCCCGCGCCGCGCGATACATGAGCCAGACAAAGAGCGCGGCCAGACAGATCACCGGCGTCGGCCGGACCACCGCCGCCGCGCCGATCAGCAATCCGGTGGCCGCCCAGGCCCGCGCCCTTCCGCTCTCCACGGCCCGCACCGCGCCAAGGAGCCAGGCCAGGTTCAGGAACGTGAACAGCGTCGCGTCCAGGATGCGCTGCTCAAAGAGCATCTGCGGCCAGTACAGCCCGAAGAGCAGGGCCGCGGCCAGCGCCGCGCCCTTGTTGAAAAGCCGCGCGGCGATCCGATGGACCAGGACGATGGATGCGAGGCCCAGCGCCATCTGGACCAGACGCGGCAGTATAAGGCCAGGGCCGAAAAAATAGTAGAGCCCTCCCAAGAGCCACGGATACCCCGCCCCGTGATTGGCCAGCGTGTCCGGGAACAAAAAACCGTTAGCCACGTCCCGCGCCCACAGATCATACTCGCCCTCGTCAATCCGCAGGTAATGGAACAGCGGGCTGCGCGAATGCTCCCAGAGCAGAGCGATGCGGAAGGCCGCGGCGGCCGGCAGCACCAGGAGGAGCGGGAAGCCGCGGGATATGAATCCGTGGCCGCGGCCGGCTGCTGTCATCGAGGATGCCATTTACCGGGACTCCATTTCGAGGAGCATCTGCCGCGCCGGCTCGAAGTCCGGCCGGAGCAGGAGCGCGCTCATGAGCCGTTGCTTCGCGTCCTCCGTGTTGCCCGCCAGCCGCTCGTAGTAGGCGAGCCAGTAGAGCATCATGATGGACTGCGGAGAGCAATCCACCGCCGTCCCCAATTCCTTGATTGCCTCATCCTTCCGGCCTTGGCGCCACCAGAGCGATCCCAGCTCGTAATGCCCCTCCGCGCCGGCCGGGTCCGCGGCCACGGCCCGCCGCAGCCATTGCTCCGCCGCCCCGGTCCCGCCCTGGCCGAGCTCGATCCGGGCCAGCCCCCTCATGGCCTGAGCGCGGGAGGGACCCAGCTTGAGCGCCTCTTGATAACTCTCGGCCGCGCGGGCCACGTTCTTATGATTCATCCAGGCATCGCCCAGGTACGCGTATTCCTCCGCCGCGTTGTAACCTATCCGCACCGGCAGGTACGCCGCCGCCAGCCCTAAAGCCAGGAGCGCCAGCGGCGCGAGCGATCTTTTCGACACCGCCTCCCGGCCTCCCGCCAAGCCGCGCCGAAGCGCCCGCGCGGCCTCCACCACCCTGGCCGCGCCCGCGCCGGAGAGGATGATAATGCCCGCCGTGAACGGCAGCCGGTAGCGCGACGAGACCACGGCGCCGACGGTGGCCGCGGCATAAACTCCAATATAAATGAGCAGCGCCTGACGGCCTTTTTTCATGGGCCAGAGCGCCAGCAGGCCCGGCACGGCCAGTCCCAATACCAGCGCGAACCCGGGCAAGGGCAGCTTAAGGACTCGGAACAGCGACCGATGGAACTCCGGGTCAATCGTGGCCCGGACCTCACGATGGCTCGCGAGCAGGGCCGACTTCTTCAGCACGAGCTTCAGGAAATCCATGGGCTCGCTCCGCGCGAACTCCCAGGCCTTGCGCGCGAACCAGCGGTCCTGCTCCGCGTCCGTCAGCGCCCCTTGCCTGGCCGGCATGGCCGTGAGCGCGTCCCACGCTCCTCCCGGCCGCGCATACGGAGTTCCGTCGGAGTCCGGGTTGTTGCCGAGGTAGAGGTTAAGCCCGCCGTTACTCTGCAGCAGCATCCACTCGCCGCTTAAGCCGTGCTGCACCTGCACCACCGGCGCGACCACCAGGAAGGCCAGGGCAGTGAGCCCGAGCGCCTGCTCCATCCGGCGCCAGCTTTTTTCCCGCGCCGCCCGCCCGCAGAGCCAGACGATGTAAGCGATGATGATGAGCATGGCCTCCGGCCGCACCAGCGCCGCCGCCCCGAAAATCAATCCGGCCAGCGCCCACGGCCGCGATGATTCCCCCTGTGCCGCCCGCGCCGCCGCCCACAGGCCCGCGAGGTTCAGGAACACGAACAACGACGCCGAGAGCAGGCGCTGCTCGAAGATCATCAGCGGCCAGTACAGCGCCAGGATGAGCGCCGCCATGAGTCCAGCCGCCTCCGAAAAAAGCCGCCGCGCGACGCGGTGCGCGATGATGATGGAGGCGAGTCCGAGGGCGATCTGGGCGAGGCGCGGGACCATGAGGCTATGCCCGAACACGTAATAGAGCGCGCCCAAAAACCACGAATACCCGGGCGCGTTGGTGGGAACGTAATGCTGGAACAGCTCGCCCTGCATGGCGCCCAGCGCCCCTTCCTCGTACTGCAGCTCGTCAAGCCGGAGGAACGTGAACAGCGGGCTATGATAATGCTCGATCAGGAGCGCGATCCGGAAGGCCGCGGCCAGCGCCACGATCGCCGCGAGCGGCAGATGCCGGGAGAGATTTCTGACACTAGCGCTTTCCATCACCTGACACAACTGGCATTGTAACCAATACCATAGGTCCCTTCAATCGCGCCGGCGACGGGCCCGGCAGGCATCACGCCCAGCGCCTTTTCACGTGCTCAGAGCGCTTCCTCGCGGCATGAAGAGCCGCGGGGCAAAAGCCGCTCAATACCCCAGCGATTGCCACGCCGTGGAATCGAGCTCCTTTTCCCGGAACAGCTCCCGCTCCATGGCCAGGAGCAGGGGGAGGAAGGAACGGCGGTTGAGGGCGGAGATGGAGATGGATCCGGAGAAGCGGGCGAGGCGGGCGCCCAGGTCGGAGGGGGCGGCGAGGTCGGCCTTGTTGAAGACGATGATGCGGGGCTTGTCGCTGAATTCGAGCTCTTCGAGGATTTTCCCCACGGCGCTGATCTGTCCGTCCCATGACGGGTCGGCGGCGTCCACGACATGGAGGAAGAGGTCGGCGTCCGCGAGCTCTTCGAGGGTGGCGCGGAAGGCTTCCATCAGGTCTTTGGGCAGCTCGTGGATGAAGCCCACGGTGTCGGTGATGACGATCTCGCGCTCGCGGGGGAATCGCAGCCGGCGGCTGGTGGGGTCCAGGGTGGCGAACATCTTGTCCTCCACGTCCACCGTGGAGTCGGTGAGCTGGTTCAAGAGCGTGGACTTGCCGGCGTTGGTGTAGCCGATGATCGAGACCACGGGGACCTCCCGCGCTTTCCTGCGCTCCCGCTTCTGGGCCCGGGTGCGGCGGATGTTCTCGAGCTCCCGCTCCTGGCGGTGGATGCGCTCGCGCACGCGGCGGCGGTCAATCTCGAGCTTGGTCTCGCCGGGCCCCCGGCTCCCGATGCCTCCGGTCAGCCGCGACATGTCCACTCCGTGCCCGGCCAGGCGGGGCAGGTTGTAGCGGAGCTGCGCCAGCTCGACCTGGATCTTTCCTTCCCGCGACTTGGCCCGCTGCGCGAAGATGTCGAGGATGAGCTGGCTCCGGTCTATCACCTTGAGCTCGGTCAGCTTCTGGATGGCGTTCACCTGCGACGGCGACAGCTCGCGGTCGAAGATCAGCGTGACCGCGCCGAGCTGCATGGCCCGGACCACCACCTCCTGGAGCTTGCCCGGGCCGAGCACCGTGCGCGGGTGCGCCTTAGGCCTACGCTGCACCACCTGGTCCAGCACGTCAACGCCCGCGCTCCGCGCCAGCTCCATGAGCTCCGCCATCGAATCAATCCGCGGCGCGGCCGGCAGCGGCGAATTCGCGCGGAATTCGTCCACCTGCACGCTCACCAGGATCACGCCCTCCCGGTCGCGGCCCTTGAGCTTGGGCCGGGTCCGCGCGAACTCCTCCTCCAGCGACCGCATCAGCTCCTGGAAATCCATGTCCAGTTGCCCGGGAGCGAACGGAGGATAGACCTCGTACGGCCTGCCTTCCTGGTTATAGGGCAGAAGGTGCGCGAGGTACGACGGCCCCGGATACCCCTGCTCGTCAACCGTCACCGCCAGCACCAGGTCCAGGCGCAGGAGCCCGAGGTCGGTCAGGTCCTCCTCCGAAAGCGGCTCCGGCTTCAAGTGGGTATGTACGTAGCGCAACCCGCGGAACCGGGCAGGATCGCCCCGGCTCCGGCCCACGTCGCCGAGGAGCAGGCTCTTGTCGCCGCCCACCACCACGCTCTCCACCTGGCCGCGCCGGTTGAGCAGCGTCCCGATTTGCCGGCCGATCTCGTGGCTCAGCGCGCACAGCTCGCGGTTGAACTCGTGGGTGGTGACCTGGTCAGCGGGAATGCGGCGGCGGAACAGCCGGGAGATCTCGTCCTGCTTCTGCCGGCTGATGCCCAGGAGGTTGCCCTGAATGCCGTTCGAGCTCATTAGTCCTCAAAGAGGAGCGACGGGCGGGGAGCGAAGATCGAGGGAAGAGACGTGCGGCGGCCGGCGTGAGGCTTGAGGCCGGGGCTTCCCTCGTTCCTCGCTCCTCGCTCCTCGCTCCTCTCCGCTTCCGGCATCCTCACGTTTCCTATAAAAAGCCCGCCCCGGTCGAGGCGGAGGGATTGGTTGTTGGAGCGGGAGACGGGGGTCGAACCCGCGACGTCCAGCTTGGGAAGCTGGCATTCTACCACTGAATTACTCCCGCGCGGTTTTTGGTCACACTCTATTAAATAGATGAACGGCGCCTGAATGTCAAGCCGGAAGCCATTGCCGGTTGTGCGGTGGTGAGGGTCAGAGCTTCAGTTTTCAGTTAATGTCGGGATCGCTCCAGCTTTCGGCAATCCTCTCATTAACTGAAAACTGAAGCTCTGACCCAACCCGCTGTCCAGGATTGGAACGCCGTTTATTCCTTGACTTTGATGTCCCCCTGATCTAGCATTACAATCGGATGATGCGACCATCACAGGCAATATGCCCGTCCGCGGCGTGGAAGATGAAGAACATCCTGGCATGGGCAGGGGCCATGTTACTGATAGTTGGGATCGCCCCCGGCGGGCTCGGGGCGGAGCCTCTTAGCGCGGATGAGGGCCGGCTGTTGCGGGGCGACGTGCTCATCAGCTTCCGCGAGGCCCCCGAGACTTCGGTCCACGAGGTGCAGGGCGAGATTTTGACTGACGCGCCCCCCGAGCTGATCTGGTCCGCGCTCACCGACTACGCCGCTTACCAGAAAATTTTCCCCTCCATCGCCGGCTCCGAGCTGCTCGACCGCAAACAAAACATCGTCCACGTAAAGATCCGGATCAACAACCTCTGGCCCTACCCGGACTTCGTGTACACCTTGAAGGCCGCGGAAAACAAAAAAGCCTGGACCATCTCTTTCACCATGGAGGAAGGAAACCTCAAGACCGAATACGAGTCCATCGCGCTGCACCCGTTCGCCCCCGACCACCAAAAGACCAGGGTCGTCTACGTGCTGGCCCGCGACCCCGGATGGTTCGTGCCCAAGTTCAGCTCCGACCTCGATAACCGCTCCATCGTCATCGAGCGCCTCCTCGCCATCCGCAAGGAAGTCCGCACCCGCAAGAAAAAGCTCGAACCCGGCGCCAACGGCACCGACATCAAGCCCCAGTGGAGAAAGGCCCTCTTCTGGTGGGAAAAGGGCGACGACGCTCCCGCTGACAACAAGCAGCCGCCCGCCAAGGAAGAAAAGCCCGCGCCATCCACCAACAATCCTCCTCCGCCCAAGCATAAATAGCCGCCCGAACTCTCCTGACGCCATTCCCGCGCCTCTCTATTGCTGCCCTGCCTTGCCGGGCTGTGAAACCGCTTACATGCCCTCCGTAAACGATGGCCCATTCCTGAAATCATTAAACCGCTTTGAAATAGGCCGGTTGCGGCCAGGCCGCGGACTTGGCACCGAGCTTGCTATGACCTATGAGCGAAGAGGGCCGGATATGAAAAGGAGGCGGGCATGAGCGAGAGATTGATTATGCTGTTGGGGGCCATCATCGTGATACTGATGATCATCACCTGGGGGTGAACAGATGAAAAATGCCGCGGAAAGCACAAGGATCGCGGCGGGACTCAAGGTGAGCGATGTGCGGGACTCGGGAGCATTGGCCCTGGCCGAGGTCATGGCGCTGTTTTCCGCGTTCCTGCTTTTCATCAAGTACCTGGAGACCACCTGGTTCGGGACCGTGCAGCTTTACCTGGTGGGCTGGGATTATTTCGCGCACCTGATGATGCTGGCTTTTCCCCTCGCCCTCACCGCTCTGATGCGCCGTCCCCTCTCGGACCTCGGGCTCGGCCGCGCGCAACTGTGCGACCCGGAGGCAAGGCGCATCTCCCGGGTGGCCGCGGCCGAGCTCACCGCGATCTGGATCCTGTTCTCCCTGGTCCCGCATCTGTACGAAGGCAAAAGGCTCGCGCTCCTGCTGCCGCCCTTTCATTTCGGCGAGCGGTTGGGCCTCACCCGGCATGATACCAACCTGATCGGCTGGCTCGATACCGTGGTCTTTACCGTGGTGTTTTGCGGCGTGGGAGAGGAGGTGCTGTTCCGAGGCTACATCCAGGGCCGGCTGAACCGGGCGCTGGGGCGGCCGTTCAAGATCGCGGGCGTCGGCTTCGGGTGGGGGCTGATTATCGCCTCCCTCATCTTCGGCCTGGGCCACGGCTTCGCCTATTACAATCCCTTCGTGGACCGGCTCCGGGATTTTTGTCCCAATATCGGCGAGGCCCTTGTCACCGGACTCGAGGGCTTCATCCTGGGCCTGATCTACGAGCGCACCGGAGGCATCATGGCGCCCGCCGTGATCCATGGAGTCATCGGCCTCTTCTTCAGCGCCATGATTTTTTAGGGAGCGCCCATGGACCTCGTGACCCACTCCATGACCGGGATGTTCCTGGGAGCGGCCGCGGCCCGCGGCGGCCGGGACCTGAAGGCGATGCTGGCCGCCGCAGTCATCGCCTCGGCCCTGCCCGATCTCGACGCCGCCCTTTACCTCGGCGGCGCCGGCCTGTATTACCATTATCACCGCCTCTTCACCCACACGCTGTTCGCGCTCCCCGTGATCGCGGCGCCGGCCGCGTGGGCGGGATGGAAGTGGGGCAAGGGCTCCAGATTTATGACGCTTTACTTGCTCGCCGTGTTCTGCCTGCTCGTCCCCCTCGGCCTCGACGTGCTCTGCGACTGGCCCGTGCTGCTTTTTTATCCGCTCCGCCGCACGGACTTCGCGCGGGGCTACATCCAATATTCCAGCCCCGCGTTCGCGGTCATCATCACCGCGCTCGCCCTGGCCGCCCTTTTCCTGCGCCGTCACCGCCCGGCCGGCCAAGCCTGAAATCCTGATCGCCATTGAATCGGGCAATGGATTAGGCTATGGTAATGGCGCAGGCATTGCAGCATTTATAATTCCAGGCGCCGGCGCCCGCATCCCGCCCTGCACAACCGGCCCGGCATGAACAAGGAGGGGACGGCCATGACAATGGAATATGACGTGGTAGTGGTGGGCTCGGGCCCGGGCGGGGCCAGTGCCGCGCGCGAGCTTTGCCGGGCCGGGAAAAAGGTGGCGATGCTGGAGTGGGGCGGAGACAGCGACTGGATCGGCTCGCACCTCTCGGTCCTGCCCAAGGTGGACCTCAAGAACGCGCTGCCGCTCGGACACGCCATGATGGTCCGCGGCATCACCACCGGCGGCTCGTCCCTCATCTACTGCGGCACCGCCACCAAGCCCGCCGCCTTCATCAAGGAACAGACCGGCATAGACCTCATGCCCTACGCCGACGCCTTCGAGGAAGAGCTCGGCGTGGCCCCGCTCCCCGAGCGCCTCATCGGCGACGGCGCCCGCCGCATCATGGAGGCGGCCCGGGCCCTGGGCATTGACTGGCAGCCCCTGCCCAAGTTCATCAATCCGGACAAGTGCGTGCGCGACTGTGGTGAGTGCATGCTGGGCTGCAAGCGCGGCGCCAAGTGGACCTCCCGCGAGTTCGTGAAGCAGGCCCAGGGCCAGGGCATGACGCTGATGACCGGGGTCAAGGTGGATGAGGTGATGCAGGAGAACGGCAAGGCCGTGGGCGTGCGCGGCCGCGGACCGGGAGGGCCGGTCGAGGTCCGCGCGCAAAAGGTGGTGATCGCCGCCGGCGGGCTCGGCACCCCCGTCATCCTCAAACGCTCCGGCATCGAGGAAGCGGGCCAGGGCTTTTTCACCGACCCCCTGGTCTTTACCTACGGCCGGCGGCCGGGCCAGGAAAAAGGCTCGATCTACGACGTGCCCATGACCGCCGGCACCTGGCAGTTCCACGCCGCCGAGGGCTTCGTGCTCACCGACCTGGCCGAGCCCTGGCTCCTCCAACTCTCATCCCTCGGCCTCAAGTTCCGTGTGGACCAGCTTCCGAATCTTCGCACCACCCTGGGCATCATGACCAAGGTCAAGGACCCGGTCTCCGGCACGATTGACGCGAACGGGAAACTCAATAAGAAGCTCGAGCCCGAAGTCCACAAGCGCCTCGAATCCGGCGACGCCCGGGCCCGCGAGATTCTGCTTCAGGCCGGGGTCAAGAAGTCATCGTTATGGACCGCTCCGGTCAAGGCCGCGCACCCCGGAGGCTCCGCCCGCATCGGACACGTGGTGGACAACAACCTGGAAACCAGGATCAAGAACTGCTACGTCTCCGACGCCTCCGTCATCCCCGACGAGCTCGGGACCCCCGTCGTGCTGCTGTCGCTGTGCATCGGAAAGTATGCGGCCCAGAGGATGCTCGCGGGGTGGAACTGATAAGATAAGTAGTACTAGACTGGTCTATAACAACAACGCGATCAAGCCGGCTTGTTGAAAATGATGGTCGGCGGTTAACACCTCATTGATCTTGTTATCAATGCAGATCTTAATGGAGGAACAGTCAGTAAGGCCCCATTCCTTGTCCTCTCGGTCGGAAAATAGCGAGAGGGCTTCATTGAATTGCTCCCTGGTTTGAGCAACAACTTTCACATTGGGATTGTTCAAGATTCCCTTGGCGGTTTCTGCTGCCCTTTTTCGCAATAAAGTTCCTCTAGTGGAAAAGGAATTTAAGAATTCCGTTAAAACCATGTCGCTGGTGACGATATGTATCTGTCCGAGAGAAGAAGAAACTATTTTTGCCTTATCATGATGTTCATCTCGAGGATTAAGAAGAGCAATCCAATAAGAGGAATCGGCGAAAATTTTTTTCATTTCGCATCCTTGGGTGCGCCGTACAAGTAATGATCAAGGTTTTTCGAAAGATCGGTGGGAACCTTGGCCCATTCCTCTTCGGGAACGGAGGCCCCAATCTCGGAAACGACTTCCCAAATGGGTCGGGCGCTGGCATCAAAAACGTCGCCATTACCTTGATGAATTATCATTTGCTCCACGGCGATAATACGTCTCAGCTTGCCTTCGGGCGAGGAAAACCCTCCTCTACCTTTCACGCTTAGCCTCTTCTTCTCATGTTCGCGGAGTGCGAGCGTTACCTCTTCTTCCTGGCTCGGATTAAATTTTCCGGCGACTTTGGTCCCGTCATCCAGACGAATGGTGAAATTTCCTTGGTCAAGGTCTGCGGCTCGGACTTCCCCGCTCAGCTCAATCATGTCTTCGTATTGACCGTCTGACCAACTATGCAACCGTTCACGAGTCTTCTTATTATAAATGATACGTCGTTCGGAGTTTGCCGGCTGGTGCTCAAAACTCTCGTCTTCTCTCAAACTGTCTCCATATTTATCGAACAGTGGAATGATATTTTTAGGAAAATTATCCGGGAGCGGGTAATCATTATTGGCCGCATCTTCCGCTTCCGCAACAACCTTCACAGCCTCATCCAGTTCATCCTCAGGCCGTGGAAGAGGGAGTTCGCCGTTATCATATTCAATTTCCCGCATCATCGGAACGCCAGTTGAGCCTTCCCGAAGCTCATAAAACTTGATGCAGAGAGAATCTTCAAAATTTTTCGGCAATCTTTGACGATCAGGGTTATGACGTCGCCAAAGTTCCTTGGCTGTTTCAACCAAGATTTTTTTATATACAATCAACTCCTCAAGGACGTCTATATCAATGCCGTGATCCTCGAAACGAGCGCCTTTGAATATATGAGTTACCAGTTCAACTCGTTTTTTTGGCATGGTACCCCCCTTCGTAGAACCATTACTTTCACTTCCATATCAATTTTACCTGATCTGAAAATTTAAATCCAGGAAGTGACGCAAGAAAATGCTTTGCAATATCATATCAATCATCCATCTGCCCCGGAAGTCTCCACGTGATCAGGTCCCTTGACCTCGCCACCCCGATCTGGCCGTGGCCCTGCTTCTGGAACCGGCCGTCGTCGTTGCACCCGGCGTAGAACAGGTAGAACCAGCCGTCGAATTGCCGCCAGTCGCAGAGATAGGCCGAGTTGTCAATCATCACGCGGTTCCAGTCCTCCGTCGGAACTTCGAGGCGGCGCATGTCGGTCCAGCGCGTCCAGTCGTCATCCTGACCGCCTTTGCCGTCCATCTCGTAGATGTAGGCCTCGTGGCCGCAGGTGTAGCCGCAGCGCTTGAGGACCTTGGGGTTGATGGCGGTGGCGATCATGCGCCAGGCACCGTCAATCCGGATGAACTGAAAATTCTCCGCCCATTTCCCGCCCGCGCTCGCCCGCCGGGCCGCTTCCCATGCGCCGTCAAGCTCCGGGCCCAGGGAGCGGGTCACGTAAAACTTCTGCCGGCCCTTGTAGCCCAGGATGAAATGGCCGCCCTCGTAGGCCAGCGCGCCGTCAATCTGTCTTTCTTTCGGCTTGTTCCCGGGCGCGATCTCGACCGCGGGCGACCAGTCCATGAGGTCGTGCGAGACCGAATGGAAGAGGCGGTAATGCTCATGATCGGTGAGGCGCGACTGGAACACCATGTGCCAGACGCCGTTCACGTTCACCACGTCCGGCGACTCCGGGAACCCAGGCCGGCCCTGGTAATAGGTGATGAGGTCGGGATCGAAGAAAGGCTCGTAGGTCTTGAAGTCGCGCGTCCGATAAAAACGGATCCCCTCGAGAAAGGTATCGTCATCGTTATTTTCGAAGCGGTTGGAAGCGAAGATGTAAAACCAGCCGTTGTCGTACACCACGACCTGGTCCTTGACCGCGCGGTCTTCGAGCGAGAGCACCGGATTCTTAAGATGCGCCCAGTCAATGAACGCGGCGTCGCCCGCCGCCGTAGGCGGCGCCGCCACGGGAGCTGCGGCCGGAGCGTTCCACGCTCCGGGCTCGGCGGACATCTCGAACACGATCTCGCCGCCGTGCGCGATGTCGTCATGCCTGAACCACGGACGCTCGAGCGGCCGGCCGTTGATGGAGACGCGGCGCACGTAGATGTTTTTGGCGGGGTCGTTGACGGCGCGCACCGTGAGGTCTCCGCCGGGCAAGTGGAGCACGGCGCGCGGAAAGAGCGGCGAGCCCACGAGGTACGTGTCGGTCGCGGCCACCGGGTAGAAGCCCAGCGCGCTGAAGACGTACCACGCCGAGAGCGTGCCGCAGTCGTCGTTGCCGTCCAGTCCGCCGGGCGCGTTCTTGTACTTCGCGGCCATGACCCAGCGCGCCCATTTCTGGGTGAGGTCCGGCCGGCCCGCGTAATCGAAAAGATACGCCGCGTGGATGTCCGGCTCGTTGCCGTGCCAGTAATAGGTGTCCCACAAGAACGTGTCCGGCCGCTCCGCGCTCTTTTCGAAAAACCCGTTCAGCCGCTGTGCGAATTTTTCCGGCCCGCCCATCAGCTCGATCAGCCCGTGCGCGTCGTGCAGCGGCGCCCATACCCACTGCCGCGCGTCGCCCTCCACGTAATAGCTTGTCCACGCCCACGCCGCGAACGGCCATTTAAAAGCGCCGTCGGCCTTGCGCCCGCGCAGATACCCGCTCTTCGCGTCCCAGATGTTGCGCCAGTTCCCGGAGCGCGCCATGAACGTATCATGGTCCTCATCATGGCCCAGCGCCCGCGCCATTTGCGCGATGGCGAAGTCGTTATAGGAAAGCTCGATGGTCCAGGACGCGGCGCCGCCGTAGCGGTCCGCCGGCACGTAGCCCTGGCTCATGTACTCGGCGAGTCCGTCAAGCTCCGGGTAGCCCCGGCCGGGCGGCATGGGCTCCGTGGCCGCCTGGCGCATGGCGGCATAGGCCGCGGCCGCGTCGAAGTTGCGCACGCCCTTCACGTACGCGTCGGCGATCACGTTGTCCGCGTTTTGGCCGATCATGCACGAGGTGTAGCGGTATCCGGTGGGCCAGCGCGGCAGATACCCGCCCTGCTCGGCCATCAGCGTGAGCGATTGCATCATGTCGCCGGAGCGCTCCGGCAGGAGCAGGGTGAGCAGAGGGTGCAGCGTCCGGAACGTGTCCCACAACGAAAAGTCCGTGTAGTAGGTGAAGCCCCGCGCCTCGTGGACCTTCTCGTCAAAGCCGCGGTAGAGCCCGCCGGACTCGGTGAAGTCCGTGGGCATGATCTCACTGTGATACAGCGCCGTGTAAAAAATCGCGCGCTGGTCCGGCGTGCCGCCGCTGATCTCGATGAGCTTGAGCGCCCGCGCCCACTTAAGCTCCGCGTCGGCGCGAACCAGGTCAAAGCTCTTGCCCTTGACCTCCCCGTCCAGGTGCCTCCGCGCCTGCTCCACGCTGATAAAGGAGAGGCCGACCGCCACCAGCGCCGGGTCGTCCGGTCCGGTCTCGACCTCCACCCACGCCACCGCGCCGTCTTGCGAAAAGCCGCTCGTGAGGATAGGCCGGCTAAGCCGCGCCGCGAAGAATATCTCGACGCCCCCGTTACGGCCGCTCAAGCTCCCGCAGCTCACCGCGCGGCCCGTGACCTCGCGCGAGACCGGCGCGACCTCCACCTCCGCCGCGCACACGCCGTCCTTGGCGTTGGCGTGCGCCGCGTTGATAATGATCCGCCCGCGGCCGGCCGTCGGAAAAGTGAAGCGGTGGAGCCCGCAGTGCTCGGTCGCGGTAAGCTCAGCGCGGATGCCGGAGCTCTCCAGGGTCACGGCGTAATAGCCGGGGTCGGCCTGCTCGCTCTTATGCTCGAACCTCTGGCGGTAGCTGGACTCATCGTCATAATGCCCGGACCGGTTGAGCGTCGGCATGACCAGCACGTTGCCGTAGTCCACCGCGCCGATGCCGGAGAGGCGGAACTGGCTGAAGCCGCGCACCTGGCCGTCGGAATAATAATAGCCCCCGCAATGGTAAAAGCTTAAGGAAACGCCCAGCCGTGCCGTGTCCGGGCCCGGACGCGCCATGCCGAAGGGCAGACACGGGCCCGGAAAGGTGCTGCCCACGCCGAAGCCCGAGCCGCCCGTCCCGATGAAATTGTTGACCTCCGCCGCGCCGCCGCTGCCGGGCAGAACGACCATTAACAGAGCCAGCATGATCCCCATCTTCTTTTTCGCGGTTGCCGTGATCATCTTGCGTCCTTTCTCAGTGCCGCCGAACTTCGGGCGCGGCGGCTCGCGCTTTATCGCCGCAGCTTGCCGATCAAAGCCGGAATGAACTCGACAAGGTCCGCGACGACTCCCAGGCGGGCCACGTCAAAAATCATGGCGCCGGGGTCAAGGTTGATGGCCACGATCAGCTCGGAGTTCTTCATGCCCGCGGTGTGCTGGATGGCCCCGGAGATGCCGCAGGCCAAGTAGAGCCGTGGCGCCACCGTCTGCCCGGTCTGGCCCACCTGATGGTCCAGCGGCAGCCAGCCCATGTCCACCAGCGGCCGCGACGCTCCCACCGCGCCCCGCTCGAAGCACGCCGCCAGCTCGCGGATCAGCCCCAGGTTTTCCGGCTTTTCCACGCCCCGGCCCGCCGCCACGATCACCTCCGCCTGGCCCAGGTCCAGCGCCCGCCGCTTCGCCTCAACGTATCCCCGCGCGCGCGTGCCCCGCAGGTCCACCGCCGCCTCCAGCCTCTCCACCCCGCCAATCTCCTCATCCGTGGGAGCGACTTTAGTCGCGACCATCGAATTCGCAAACGCCCCCGGCATCACCGTCACCACCGCCGTCCCTTCCGCCGGCATGACCTCCATCGCGATCTTCCCGTGGCAGATCGAGCGCGTGAACGCGGGAGGATCGCCGGCCATGATCGCGGTGACCGCGGCCAGGTACGACGCGCCCGTCCTTACCGCCAGCCGCGCCGCGTAGTCCCACCCCGTGGCCGTGTGCGGGATCAGCACGTACGCCGGCCGGCGTTCATTCATCAGCGCGGCGAGCGCGGACAGGTAAGCCTCGGCGTTGTAGAGATCGAGCTCCGGATGCGTAAGCGCCACGACTTCAATGCCGGCCCGCGCCGCGAACTCCCCGGCCGGCGGCAGGCCCGGGGCCGACAGCACCACCCCGGTGACGCTCCCGCCCGTGAGCTCCGCGAGCTCGCGCCCGCAGGCCGCGGCCTCCAGCGACTCCGGCCGGAGCGCGCCGCCCCCGTGCTCCGCCACCACCAGTATTTCTTTTCCCAACCTTTAACCACCTCGCGCCACGGGCATATTAACGCGGCACCCGCGCCCTGATACGCTCCGCTAATTTTTCCGCCATCGTGTCCAGGTCTCCCGTCAATATCTCGCACGCGCCGGACCGCTTGTGCAGGTAGGCCCGCCTTACCGCCTCGCTCCGGCGCGCGGCCCCGCCGAGCTCCGCCGCCTTGATCACCGGTACCTCGCGGCCCTTGGCCCGGAGCACGTTGCTGAGCGACGCGTAGCGCGGCGCGTTGATCCCGGACTGCACCGTGATGAGCGCCGGGAGCGGGAGCCGCACTCGCTCGCGCACTCCTCCCTCCAGCTCGCGCTCGCACAGAATGCTCTTGCGGCCGTCCTCGATCCGCTCGGCGATGACCGTGGTGGCGCAGGGAAGATGAAGGAGCTCGGCCAGCATCGGCCCGGTCGCGCCGCGCTGCATGTTCTCCGACATCACCCCGCACAGCACCAGGTCATATCTTTCCGCGCGCGCCCAATTCGCGAGCAGCGCCGCCGCCGCCAGCGCGTCGCCGGCCGGGGCCTCCGAGTCGTCAATCACCGCCCCTTCCTCCGCGCCCAGGCCCATGGCCTTCCGGACCTGCTCCACGACGCGCGGCGGACCCACCGAGACCACGGTGATCGAAACGTCGCCGAACCGCTCCTTGATCCGCGCCGCTTCCTCCATCGCGTAAAGGTCGTACTCGTTCACGTGGAACGTGAGCCCCGACTCGTCGTAGCCGGTGCCGGACGCGTTGATCCGGAAGCGCGACTCCGGAGACGGAACGGATTTTACGCAAACCAGGATTTTCATGATAACCTTTTTATTCGCGGGCCTTGATGCGGCGCCGGCGCTCTGGTCGCGATGGCCGCGTCATTTCCATAGTATATTATGGGCCGGTGCGGATACAATCATGGCCGCTTCTCCAGGAAACACGAAATGAGCACGCTCTATCTGGTAAGGCACGGCCAGGCCTCCTTCGGCCAGGCTGATTACGACCGGCTCTCCGAGCTCGGCCAGCGCCAGAGCCGCGCGTTGGGCGAGTACTGGGCCAAATGGCGGGTCAAGATTGACGCGGCCATCGCCGGCGCCCTCGAGCGCCAGAAGGCCAGCGCATCCTTCGTGCGTACGGCCTATGAAGACGCCGGCCTGCCCTTTCCCGAGCTCCAAGAGATGGCCGAGTGGAACGAGTACGACACCGCGGCCATCCTGACCGGCTCCATCCCCGACCTCATCGCCAAGCACCCCGACATCCTGGAGCTCGCTAAAAAACTCTCGCCCGACGGCAAGCCCGACCTCAGGGGCAACAAGGAGGACTTCCAGCGCATGTTCGCGCGGATCATGGATTTATGGGTGAAGGGCGAGCTCAACGTCCAGGGCCTGGAGTCGTGGCGCGACTTCACCGCGCGCGTGAACCGCGGACTCTCATCGGTCATGGCCCGGCACGACTCGGGAAAGACCGTGGCCGTCTTCACCTCCGGCGGGCCCATCTCCGCCGCCGTGCAGCGCGCCCTCCAGAGCCCCGACAAGATCGCGCTCGACTTGGGCTGGTCCATCAGCAACAGCTCCATCACCGAGTTCCGCTACAGCGGCGATAAGTTCTCGCTGGCCGGCTTCAACGGAACGCCGCATCTCAATGATCCTTCACTGATTAGTTACAGGTGATTCTTTAACTGCGGAGGCGCAGAGGACGCAGAGAAGAGTTTATTGAAATTCAAGAAGCAAGGCGGGAAAATTGTAATAGGTATTGAGCGGGAAAAAAATAGGGCCGCGCAATAGTAAGGAGGAGTGACATGGAGTTCGGGATTGATTCAAAGACGCAGACGATCCTGGAGATGATCCGGGAGTTCATGGACAAGGAGGTCTATCCTCTGGAGCCGCATTTCCTGGGCAAGAGCTTCAAGGAGATGAAGCCCCGGCTGGCCGAGGCCCGGCGAAAGGTGAAGCAGATGGAGCTGTGGGCGCCGCAGCTTCCCAGGGACTTGGGCGGCGTGGGCATCGGCTTCATGGGCTACGCGCAGTGTTGCGAGGAGATCGGGCGCTCGCCGATCGGCCCGTACACTTTCGGGAGCCAGGCCCCCGACGCCGGCAACATCGAGATCCTGGCCAAGTACGCCACCGAAGAACAGCGCGAAAAATGGATGTGGCCGCTGATCAAGGGCGAGATCCGCTCCTGCTTCTCCATGACCGAGCCCGAGTTCGCCGGCTCCAACCCCACCGAGATGGCCACCACCGCGAAAAAGGACGGCAACGATTACGTGATCAACGGCCACAAGTGGTACAGCTCTTCGGCCGACGGCGCCGCCTTTGCCGTGGTCATGGCCATCACCAGCCCGGAGGCGGCCTCGCCCTACGTCCGAGCCTCCATGATCATCGTGCCCACCGACACGCCGGGCTTCGAGCTGGTCCGCAACATTTCGGTGATGGGCCACGCCGGCGACGACTACGCCTCCCACGGCGAGATCATGTATCGGAACTGCCGCGTGCCGCAAACCAACCTGCTGGGTCCGGAGGGCCAGGGCTTCGTGATCGCCCAGGAGCGGCTGGGTCCCGGCCGCATCCACCACTGCATGCGCTACATCGGCATCGCGCAGCGTAGCTTCGAGATCATGTGCGCCTACGCCGCGCGCCGCGACGCGGGAGGCGGAAAGACGCTGGCCACCAAGCAGATCATCCAGTCCTGGATCGCCGAGTGCCGGGCCGAGATCCACGCCGCGCGCCTCATGGTCCTCCACGCCGCCTGGAAGATCGACACCCAGGGGGCCTACGCCGCCCGCGAGGAAATATCGCTCATCAAGTTCTACACCGCCAACATGATGCTCAAGGTGATTGACAAGGCCATCCAGGTGCACGGCGGGCTCGGGGTGTCCGACGACACCATCCTCTCCTTCTTCTACCGCTCGGAGCGCGCCGCCCGCATCTACGACGGCGCCGACGAGGTGCACAAGGTGGTGGTCGCCAAGCGCATCCTGCGCCAGTACCAGAACCAAAAGGAGTGACTTTCCTGGAAGGACGAGACAATAAGAATTACGCCAAGCAGCCATGACGCCAAGACCGCCAAGAAAAATAAATCTTATTCTCCTTGGCGGCCTTGGCGTCTTGGCGGTATCTTCCGTGCTTCGGTCCGGGGGCGGCCTCTAGCCGCCGCGGGAGGGCAGGGCGCGGCCGCTCCTTTTGAGCACCTGCTCCTTGAGCGTCCGCAGGACGCGGGTGGAAGCGTAAACGAGCGCGGCCGGATGGTGCCGGATGTAGTTGTAATACCGCCGTCCCACCACCACGGGGTTTCGGAACAGCGCCAGGTAATTGCGCACGTACTCGCGCTGGATCATGCGCTCCAGCTCCTCCGCCTTCCACTGCTCCGAATCAATCACCGACGAGAAGTACTGGTTCCCGGTCTCGAAAAAGCTTTCCTCCGTGATGTAGCCGCGGGCGAGGCACTCCTTAAACAGCTCCGAGCCGGGCAGCGGGTTAAAGATGAAGATGATGCAGTTGTCGAGCTTGAGCTCGCGCGTGAAGCTGATGGTCTTTCCTATCTGTTCCCGGGTCTCGCCGGGGAAGCCGATGATGAAGTAGGCGCCGCGGAAAATGCCCAGCCGCCGCGCGGCCCGGTTCACCTCCCTCACCTTGTCGAGCTTGAGCGGCTTCCGGATCAGCGACGACAGCACCTCCTGGTCGCCGCTCTCGATGGCCATGGTGATCCCGAAACAGCCGGAGCGCTTCATCAGCCCGAGCATCTCCTCGTCCAGGGTCCACACCGCGATCCCGTTCGGCGTGTTCCACATCAGGTGCCGGCCGCGGTCAGCCATGCCGTTAAACAGCTCCCGCGCCCGCTTGCGGTCCACCGTCAGGTTGTCGTCCTGGAACTTGATCTCCTTGACCTGGAACCGGTCCTGGAGCCAGTCCAGCTCCGCGAGCACGTTGGCGGATGAGCGCGTGCGGTAATGCCGGCCCCACAAGTTCGCGCTGGAGCAGAAGGTGCACGAGCAGGGACAGCCGCGCGAGGTCATGACCGGGAGGTTGCGCGGGCTCACGAAGTCGTAGCCCATGGGCAGACCCACCCGGAAATAGCTCTCCGGGTTTAACAGGTCATGGGCGGGAAAGGGCAGACGGTCGAGGTCCCGGATGAAGCGCGTCTTCGGGTTCTGCCGCAACGACCCGCCGTCACGCCAGACGAGTCCGTCAATGTCGTCAAATGGCCGCTCCTTCCGAAGCCGCCCCAAGAGCTCGGGAAAGCTTTCCTCGGCCTCGCCCTTGACGATGAAATCCAGCGGCGCGTCGTTCATGCACCGCTCGCTTAAAAAGGACGGATGCGCCCCGCCGGTGCACACCACGAGGTCGGGGTCCTGCGCCTTGATCCGACGCGACAGCTCTCTGGCCGCCGGCCACTGGTTGGAAAAAATGCACGAGATCCCCACCACCTCCGGCTGGAACTCGCGGATCCGAGCGATGATCTGGTCGTAGCTCAACCCCAGCCGGAAGATGTCCTCCGATACCAGCGTCTCCTGCCGCGGGGCCTCGCATAGCGCGTCCAGGCACGCCACCTCGTAGCCCGCCTCCCGGAGCGTCGCCGCCAGGTACGCGATCCCCATCGGCGTCGAAACCATGGGCTCGAAGCGCGCGCAGGTGGTGCTCGGCGGGAAGATCAGCATCACCCGCTTAAGATGGGGATTGAATCCGGTGGGATGGTTTGGTGTCATGGCCACTAAGGATAATTAGCACGGAGTGCCGGAACAACAAAGCGCGGGCCGGCCGCGCGCGACTAACTAAGGGTCGGACGGGCCTGCGGCTTGCCGAGCCTCTTCCGGGCCCGGCGCGACGACTGGAACGCGATCAGGTCGGCCACGCTCTCCACGCCCTCGCCCCGGAGCCTCATGCAGACCTGCACTAGGAGCGCCGCGGTCATGCGGGCGTCGCCCAGCGCCCGGTGCCGGGCCTTGGCCCCGTCCGGCTCGGGCCGGATGCCCAGGTGCGCGGCCACCGCGTCGAGGCTGTGGGAGCCAAGCTCCGGGAACACCCGCCGCGCCAGCCGCACCGTGCACAGGGTCGGCGCCTCGATCTTGCGGCCGAAAACCTGGTCCCAGGCCGATTCCAGGAAGGAGGCGTCGAAGCGAAGGTTGTGCGCCACCAGCACCCGGCCCCGCAGCATCCGCTCCACGAGCGGCAACACCGCCCCGATACCCGGCGCCTCGATCAGCATGTTGGTGCGGATGCCCGTGAGCGACGCGATGAACGGAGGCACCGGGACTCCGGGGTTGACCAGCGTGGCGAACTCGCGGCCCAGCGCGAACCCGTCAACCTCCACCGCGCCGATCTCCATCACCTGCGCCCGCCGGGCCTTCATCCCCGTCGTCTCCAGGTCCACGATCAAAAAGCGGCCCCGGTCCAGTGAAAGCGACAACAGCTCATCCTCCGAAAGCGCCGGCGCCAACTCGCGGATCCGGCGCGCCACGTCGCCCCGCGCGTTCTGGATCCCCAGTTGTTCCAGGCAATAAAGCTCGTTCTCATCTTGGAGCATCTTCATCGCGAGCGTCCCTTTCAGCTTTTATTATCCGCCCCCGGCGCCCCTGCCCGCCGGCCCTTACGGCTGCGTGGTCTCCTTGTATAGGTCCTCGAGCTTCTTGCGCATGAAGCCGCGCGCCCGGTGCAGCCTCGACTTGACCGCCGCAACCGAGAGGCCCATGATCTCCGCCGTCTCCTCGTTCGAGAAGTCCTCGATGTCGCGCAGGATCAGCACCGTCTTGAAGTCCGCCGGCAGCGGGATCATCGCCCGCTCGATCCGGGCCAGCGCCTGTTCCGTCATGATCTTGTCCTCGGGCCCCTTGCCTTCCGTTTCGCCGGGAAGCGAATCGTCGGGGAATTCCGAGATCGAAACCAGCTCCGCCTTGTCCCGGCCCCGGAGCCGCATCAGCGCCGTGTTCACCGCCACCCGGTAAAGCCAGGTCGAGAACGCGGACTTGCCCTCGAACTGACCCAGCTTCTGGTAAACCGTGAAAAATACCTCTTGTAAGACCTCCTGAGCGTCGTCCGGGTTCCGCGTGAAACGAACCGCCAGCCGGAAAACCCGGCTCCGGTAACGCTCGATCAGCGCCTCGAACGCCGCCGCGTCTCCCGAACGCGCCTGTCCGATCAGGTGTTCATCGGCTTCCTGGGTAATGGCCATTTCCGTGTCCTTAGTGCTGCATCGCGCGCTCCGGCCAAACCCGCTCCTCCGCCATCCAGCCCTCCACGCCGTTGCGCTGGTCCTCCACGAAATAAAGGGTCTTGTCCCGGGAAAACAGCATGCTCCGGATGAACGTCAACGGCTGGCCCACCTGCACCTGGTCAACCCGGGTCTTCAGCTTCCCGTCAGGAGTGACCTCCCCGTACATGTACGGGTCGCCGTACATCTTGATGTAGTCGAACGAGGCGTTCACGTAATACACCCGCTGCATCGCGATGGTGTTGGCCTTGAACTGCGCGACCCAGCGGGCCAGTTCGTTAACCATGGCCTTGCTCTTCTCGCAGTCAAGCTGGGGAAGCGAGTCCATCGAGTCCCAGTAAAGCAAAATGAGATCCAGGTTCGGCTTGTAAAGCAGCTCGATTTCGTTTTTCAAGCCCGCCAGACGCTGCGCCATGTCGTCCATGCACTGCTTCTGCAGTTGCAGGGCGAGCCGCGCCTGCTCCCGCGCGTCCTGCGCCGCCTTGATCGCGCCCGGGATGTCGCCGGCCTTCTGGGCGTCGTCCGAGGATTTGAGCCCCTGCCGGTAGTGATAGGTTAGCGGCGTGGGCGGGTGGTATTTTTCCAGCTCCGCGTAAACCAGGCGCGCGTAGAGCCGCTCGGCCTCCAGGTGCGCCGCCCGGGCCTTGGCCATCGCCCCTTTGTAGTCGCCCGCGTCCAACTTGCCCTTGGCGTCCGCGATCAGCGCGCGATAGGACGCGCTGTTCTGGTCCGACGGGTTCAGCGCGCTCAGGTCATGGTAAACCGACTCGGCCGCCCCGATCTCGTCAACCAGCTCCTGCGGCGGGCCCGCCGGCTTCTTGGGAGCGCAGCAAGCGAGAACCAGCGCCAGTGCCAGGAAAAGACCGAAAATCAGTGCGCTCTTTTTCATGTCCTTGGCCTCCTTGAATTTTATTATAACCGCATGGCTCAGGGGGGTCAAAGAACGGGCCGCGGGCTCGGGGCCCGGCCGGACCTTGCCGCGCGGTCACCGCTCCCGGCCGCGGGCCGCGTAGTACGTCCGGCCGCCCTGCTCGTAAATGCGCGCCTGCTTGTCCTTGATCAGCTTGTCCACCAATTCCCGCGCCTGCTTCCGGCTCAAGCTCAGCCCCGCCGCGATGTCCTCCATGGTGCACGGCCGGCGGGACAGCATGGCCAGAACTTCGGCGCCGCTCCCGGAGGCCGCGGGAGCTGATTTAACGCCCGCCCGGAAATCCGCGATCACCTCGGCCGGCGGCTCGAACAGCGCCGCGAGCTCGGCCATCTTCTCCCGCGACACCGCCAGCGCGCACTGCTCGGCCGGCGGCCGGCTCACCGTGTTGAGCTGCACCCGGCCGGACTTGAGACCGCGGGCGATGGCCGCGAGCTTCGCAACTTGGGCCGCGTCCGCGTTCAGGCCCTCCGCCAGAAAGACCTCGAGCAGCAGCCGGCCCCGGTACTCCCGGGCGAACGACCGCAAGCCGGCGATGATCTCGGAAAGCTTAAGCTCCGGGTGCGGCCGGTTGACGCTCTGGAACGTCTCCGGATCGGCCGCGTCCAGGTCCGGCGCCACGATGTCCGCGTCCATCAGCGCCCGCCTCACCTCGGGCAGAAAGAGCAGCGACCCGTTGGTCAGCACCGCCACCGGCGCGGCGGTCATGCCCTTGATGGCCGCGATCACGTCCCCGATCTCCGCGTGCAGCGTGGGCTCGCCCGACCCGGAGATGGTGATTACGTCGGGGGCGGCGCCGCGATTAAGCCGCTCCCGGACCTGCTCGATCACGGCGCGGGCGGGAGCATAAACCTTGCGCTCGATGGTCGTCGCTTCCGACCGGCCGATCTGGCAGTACACGCAATCGTAAGAGCAGGTCTTATAGGGGATCAGGTCAACCCCCAGCGACCGCCCCAGCCGCCGCGACGGCACCGGACCGAATACGTATTTTCCCTGGCCCTTGCCCATCCGCGCTCCTTATTACCCTTCCCTTGACGAACCATCTCAGATATTCTTAAATTCAGTATAACCCAGATCAGCGGCAATGGTAACGCGAGCCGGCCCCGTCCCGATCAGCGCCGCCGTCACCCGTCCGGCCAGCAAGAAAGGGCTGGTGCCGCTGCGATGATCAGGGAGAGTCCGTTCTCGAAAGGTATCGGCAAAAAGGTCACCGCCAAGACGCCAAGGTTGCCAAGAATTAATAAAAATATTTTTTCTTGGCGTTCTTGGAGGCCTTGGCGTCTTGGCGGTAATCTTCTTGTCTGCTTTTATCGGCTCATTGCATCGCCCGGCCGCCGGCCATAAAATTTAACCGCCATGAAGCGCAAAATTGACCGGCTCCCACATTACGTCCTCAACCCCTGCCGCTCGCGGGCAGCCGCGCGGGAGGTGAAGGTCCGCCTGCGCCGCTCGTCGCTGCACACCGTGTGCGAGTCCGCCCGCTGCCCCAACATCACGGAATGCTTCTCCCGGCCCACCGCCGCCTTCCTCATCATGGGCAATCGCTGCTCCCGCGCCTGCCGCTTCTGCGCCGTCACTCCCGGAAGCCCGCTCCCGCTCGACCCGGCCGAGCCGCAGGCCGTCGCCTCGGCCGCCGCCGAGCTCGGGCTCAGGCACGTGGTCGTGACCTCCGTCACCCGCGACGACCTCGCCGACGGCGGCGCCGCCCACTTCGCATCAGTCATCCTCGCGCTCAAGTCGCGCCTGCCCGCGGCGAGCATCGAGGTCCTGACCCCGGACTTCCGGGGCGACCCGGATGCGGTGCGCACGGTCATGGCCGCGGCGCCCCACGTGTTCAACCACAACCTGGAGACCGTTTCCCGCCTCTACCCGGCGGTGCGGCCCGCGGCGGACTATCTCCGCTCGCTGGCCGTCCTCTCCCGGGCCCGCGAGCTGGCTTGCGAGGCCGGCGCCGGGACCGTGATCAAGTCCGGCCTCATGGTCGGCCTGGGCGAGGACAAGGACGAGGTCAAGGCCGCGCTTAACGACCTCGCGGCCGCCGGCTGCGCCATCGTCACCATCGGCCAATACCTTCAGCCCCGCCGCGGTCGCCTGCCCGTGGCCCGCTTCTGGGAGCCTCGCGAATATGACGAGCTATCCGCATACGGCCGAGCCCTCGGCCTCACCGTCTTCGCCGGGCCCCTGGTACGCTCCAGTTACCTCGCGGATAAAATCTTCGATGAATTGGCGCATCGGACCAACGGATGACAAACAGGGCCGGGTTGTGGTAATAATGTTGTGTTCATTCATGGAGGGAATTTTTAACGCCAAGATGCCAAGGCGCCAAGATGCCAAGAAAAAAGAAAATAAAAAAATACGTTGCGTCTTTGCGTCTTGGCGTTGAAAATTCCCATCATACGGTTTCCAAGACTTAAATGTACTGATAGCCCGGAAAGGAGGAAGTCATGCCGGAACTGAACAAAGCAGTGATCGGAAAGGTTTACCCGCCCGGCGAGGTCGAGATCAAGGGCCACGAGAGCATGTATTACGCTCTCGCCACCAACGATCCGAACCCGTGGTACATCAACGGCTCGCGGGAGGGCGGGGTCATCGCTCCGCCCATGTTCGCCGTGAACTACGGCGGCGGCGCATTGGCCTCCGTGTTTTTCGACCAGGAGGTCGGGCAGGGCTTCATGGCCTTCCTGGTCCACGGCGAGCAGGAGATCGAGTGGTTCAAGGTGGTGAAGCCGGGCCAGAAGGTGCTGACCGCCGGCAAGATCCAGGACATCCAGGACAAGGGCTCGGGCGAGCTGCTCATCGTCGAGTCGTCCACCAAGCTCGTGACCGGAGAGCCGGTCTGCCGCCAGCTCTTCAGCTTCTTCGTGCGCGGCTACGGCAAGCTCGAGAAGAAGGCCAAGACGCCGGAGCCGGAGGAGGACAAGTCCAACACCGCGTTCGAGTCCAAGGAGCGCGTGCTCGTCGGCCAGAGCTACGTCTATGCCGAGCCCAGCGGCGACCACAACCCGATCCACGTGAACGAGGACTTCGCCAAGAAGGTCGGGCTCGGCGGCATCATCCTCCAGGGCCTGTGCACCCTGGCCTTCTGCCACAAGGCCGTCGTGCAGAACGCCTGCGGCGGAGACCCCACCAGCCTCCGCAAATTCTCCGTGCGCTTCAGTAAGCCGGTGCGCCCGACTGACGTGCTCACCATCAAGGGATGGTGGATGGAAAAGGACAAGCTCCTGGGCTTCGAGGCCGCGAACCCCGCCGGCGAGCCCGTGATCAAGAACGGCCGCGCCGAGCTCGGAAAGGTAAGCCTCTAAATAGAGCGCCGCGAAACGCCGCTTTGCAGTGCGCGGGCATGCCCGCGCACTGCAAAGCTCTCGCGCGGAGCCATCGGCTTGAAAACAGCATGGACGAATCAACGGAAAAAATAAGGGAGGCCGTGTGCCTGCGTTGCGGCCGCTGCTGCAAGGACCCCTTTTCGCGCTACGTTTCACCAGACGACGTGCCCCGCTGGAAAGAGGAGAAGCGCGAGGACATCCTGGCCGCGCTCGAGGAGGAACAGAGGTACTGGGAGGAGGAGTCGGGCCTGGCCGGCTTGCGCCGCTTCAAGCCGTGCCGCTTCAACAAGCCGGTCGGCGATGAGGGCCGCACCACCTGCTTGATCTATAAGACCAGGCCGCGGGTGTGCCGGGAGTTCACCCCGGGCCGCTCGCGGCTGTGCTCCGCCAGGAAGTGAAAGGGAAAGGAAAAACCTAATGGGCCAGGTCGAGAACCAGCCGGGGCCGGACGCCGAAGTAAAAAAACCGTCGCTCGCAAGCCAGCTCGTGCCCTACGTCTTCACCGCCGTCATCCTCGTTTACGTGTTCACCGGGCTGTCCAGCAACGTGGTGGACGAGCGCTACGAATTTTCCGGGACGGAGTGGACCGAGCTTAAGGCGAGCGGCGTGAAAAAGGGATCGGTGGCGATCAAGAGCATTGACGGCACCGTTACCTATTGCGAGAAGGGCGAGGCCGAGCAGGAGGACAAGGGCGACCTGGCCGCGGCCGGCTGCCCGGCCGGAGGCGACTTCGAGTTCCGGCCGGAGAGCAATTCAGGCGCGGCCGCCATCAGCCGCACCGCCGGCACCCGCATCCCCGACCATGCGCCCGTGTCCGTGAATTACGTGAAGAAGGTCAAGATGTCCGACATCTGGGCCCTGGTCCGGGCCGCCGACCTCCGCTTCTTCCTGCCGCTGATGGTCCTCCATTGCTTCATCTTCTTCATGGCCGACGTGCTCAGCTTCGGCATGGCCTACAAGTTCTTCAACGTCCCGGACATCAAGTTCCGCGAGCTGATGGAGTGCCGCGGCGCGCCTTACGTGATCCAGGTCGGGCTCGCCGTGCTGGCCGAGGTCTTCTTCCCGCTCTACATGCTCCGCGTGAAAAAGGTGCCCGTCACCGAGAGCGTCAGCTCCAACCTCTGGTCCATGATCATGGACCTGACCGCCAACTTCACCGTGCTGCTGCCCGCGGTCATCTACAACCTGCACACCGGCCTGATCCCGGCCATCGGCCCCGCCTGGCTCGCGGCCTGCATCATTTTCTGGGCGCTGTTTCTGGGCAACGTCGCCTTCTGGCACAGCCCGTTGCGCGACCGCGCCATGACCTGGATCGCCTCCGGCCGGGAAGGCGTCGAGTCCAAGACCCGCGCCCAGAAGATCGTGGGCGAGCTCATGCAGCTCTTGCGCACCTTCAGCCTCGCCCGCTGGAACCATTACCTCCGGGTCTGGGCCGTCCGCATGGTCCTCCTCTGCTCCTCCATCGCCTCCAGCTACGCCGCGCTCCGCGCCATGGGCGTGGACCCGCCGCTCCCGCTCGCCCTCATCGTCATCCCCGTCATCGTGATCTCCGTCTTCCTCCCCATCGGCGTCGGCGGCTACGGAGGGCCCCAGCTCATCGCCTGGTTCCTCATCGTCTCGGTGGGCAAGGTCGGCACCGCCGACCAGGTCATCGCCTTCTCCCTGCTCTGGTCCACCGGCTTCCTCATCGGACGCGCCGTCATCGGCATGATCTTCATCCGCGGCTTCTGGAAACGATGCTTCCCGGAGGGGTTTAAGCTGTAGTGACCTGCGTGCCACCGGTTTGTAACCGGTGGACGCCTCTGATCGGAGGATGGTCTCGATGCCGCGAGGAATCAGACGGCGGCGTCATCCATCGAGGCCGTCTTCATTCTCGTCGTCGTACTAATCTTCGTCATCATCGAACGGATACTGCGGCGGGGCCTCGCCCACGGCCGCGGTGATACGCGGGTAATCGCCTTCCGGGGCCGCTTCCTCGATCTTCTCCACCCTGATCCGGTGCACCCAGTCGTCGCCGTAGTCGAAGAGGTAACCGAAGGTCTGGCGGGGCCGGAGGTTCAGGTCGTCAATCCAGGTTTCATCAACCGTTCCCACGATATTCGGCTCCGGTCCGAACGGGCTATCTTCCAGGCTGAAGGGATGGGCGTAGACCCGGTTCTTTCTGCCATAAGGCCGCTTTCCGAAGAAGAACTCATAAAGGTGCTCATCCTCCCGCTCGAAGGCGTCGAAAATTATTTCGTGCAGATCCTGCAGGGACTGATCGCCAAGGATCTGGATGGTTCGGGAAATTTCATGACCCCCATATTTTTTGTCCACGATGTACCCCGATTCCAGTTCGACCTTCAGCGTGTAAATCCTGGCCTTCTCTCCTTTCTTGCGGCGCGGGCGTTTTCTCCGGCGCCGCCCCGAGGACTTGGCCTCCGGCCCCGGATCCAGCGCCCCAATGGCCGGAGCTGAATGCATATCGGCGAGAAATTCCTCGATGAGTTGTCGCGAAATCCGTCCGATCTTGCCGAAATCCACGAATTCCCAATCCGGTTCATCGTCTCCCCTGTCTCCGGCCGCGAAGCCCTCGGCCACATAATCCAGCCTTCTCCGGTCCTGGAGCGTAAAGCGCAGGAAGGGCATGTAAAACTGGGACGGGCCCGCCTCCCGCTTTATCGCCTCGAACTCTTGCGGCGTGAGGGGGGGCAGGCCGGCAACCTCGCGGCTTTCCTGCATCAGATTCTTCAGGAAGGGATTCAGCAGGTAGAGGTGGACCACGATCTGGTCCTGAGTAATTTCCATCCGGCAGCCCTCAAAGGCCTCGTGCCTGGCAAGCTCCGCCTTCACCTTCTCCACGTCCTCCGCCGGGATGCCCTCGACCGCAATGGGCAGGCAATTCACCTTGCCGCGCGTCTCGCAAATCTCATAGCCCTCGGGCACGGCCTCCAGCACCACGAAATCAGGACCATCCGGCGGCCGCGGCACGCAGAGGTAGCTCTTTTTCCCCTTCCTCGTTTTTTGCACCAGATAGTAGGGCACGCCCTTTTTGCTTACATGAATATGTTTATCACCCATGATTGTTCCTTGCTTGGATTGCAGCTGACGCGGAGGGATGGTTCAGATCACTCCGTCCTTCTTGAATCCCTCGATCTCTTTTTTGGAGTAGCCGACCGAGAGCAGGATCTCCTCGGTGTGCTGCCCGAGCTTGGGCGCGGGCCCGGGCTTTTCGGGCGTGATGTCGGAGAATTTGATCGGGAACGCGACCTGGGTGACCTCTCCCTCCTCCGGGTGCGGGCCGGTCACGAACATGCCCCGGTGCTTGAGGTGCGGGTCGTCCATCACCTCGTCCAGCGTCAGCACCGGAGAAGCGCACGCGTCCTCCCCCTCCAGAAGCGCAGACCATTCCGCCCGCGTCTTCTTCTTGAACAGCGCCTTGAGCTCCTTTTCCAGCTTCTCGCTATCCTGGTCCCGCGCGGACTGGTGCAGCAGGATCAGGTCCGGCCGCCCGGCCTTCTTGCAGAACGTCTCCCAGAACTTGGGCTCGAGCGCGCCGAGGGCGAAGTGCTTGCCGTCCCTGGTCTCGTAAATCCCGTACACCGGGTAGCCGCCGGAGAGCCGCATGGTCCCCGGACCCGGCGCCTTGCCCGTCGAGAAATATTCGCCGAACAGCGTCTGCCCCACCGCCAAGAGCCCATCCAACATGGACACGTCAATGTACTGGCCGCGTCCCGTCTGCGAACGCTGGTACAGCGCCGCCATCACCGCGAACGCCGCCATCAGCGACCCTCCCGCGATGTCCGCCGCCTGGATGCCCAGCGGAACCGGCGGCCCGCCGTGCGGACCGGTCAGCGAGCCGATCCCGGAATAGGAAAGGTAATTGATGTCGTGACCCGCCCGCTGCGCGTAAGGCCCGTCCTGGCCGAACCCGGTGAGCGAGCAGTAGATCAGCTTGCGGTTGTCGCGCTTCAGGTTCTTGTACCCGATCCCCAGACGGTCCACCACGCCGGGACGGAAGCTCTCGATCACCACGTCCGCGCTCCCGGCGAGCCGCCGGAAGATCTCCGCCCCCGCCTGCTGCTTCAGGTTCAGCGTGATGCTCTTCTTGTTCCGGTTCAACATCACGAACGTCGAGCCGTACCCCCGGATCGCCGTGTGCAGCGTCCGGCTGTAATCGCCCTCCCCCGGCGCCTCGATCTTGATAACCTCCGCCCCCAGGTCCGACAGCATCTGTGTGCAGAACGGACCCGGCAACAGCCGCGTTAAATCCAGCACCCTCATCCCCACCAGTACCTGCGCCATGTCCTTCCCTTCTCCTTGCCGCGATTTATACCATACCTTCCGCACCGGGGCAACGGATTTTTTCAAACGGAATTTTAAAGTTGTCTATGCCGGAAGGCGCTGTTAAATTAAGCAATGCGGACTTGAATCTGAATGGAGCGGGAGAAGCATGAGTGACAAGTTGCATGTAATGGCCGAGGCCGTGCGTGAGGCTTATGCGCGGGGCGAGGAGGACGAGGCGCTCAGGCCGCTGGTGCTCGCGGATGGAGAGGGCAGGGCGGTGGGCAGGATCGGGCACGGCGACCCGGTGATTTTTTACGACATCCGGGGTGAGCGGGAGGTCGAGCTGACGCGGGCGTTCGTGGACCCGTCGTTTCAGGAGTTCGACACCGCCGGACGGCTCGCGCGCTTTTTCACCATGATCGAGTACCACTCGGAGCTGGCGGCCGAGGCCGCCTTCCCGCCCGAGGTCGCGATCAAGGGCACCATGTGCGAGGCCGTGGTCGGGGCCGGGCGGAAGATCGTAAAGGTGGTCGAGTCCGAGAAGGCCGTCCACCTCTCCTATTTCCTGAACGGCAAGCGCGAGCGGCCGTTCGAGGGCGAGAGGCGGATCGTGGTCGAGTCGAGGAAGGACGTGAACAACTACGACGAGCTGCCGGCCATGTCGGCTGGCGAGGTCGCGGACCAGACCATCGCGGAGATGGAGGCCGGCGGGAGCGACGTGATCATCGTGAACTTCGCCAACGTTGACGTGGTCGCCCACATCGAGAACGAGGCCGCGGTGATCCAGGCGGTCCAGGCAGTGGACCGAGAGCTCGGCCGCGTGCTGGAGGCCGCGCGCATGGCCGGCGTCACCGCCGTGGTCACCGCTGACCACGGCACCGCCGAGAAGTGGCTGTACCCGGACGGCAAGGTGGACACCGGGCACACCGACTCACCTGTGCCTTTTGCCATCGTGGACGAAAAATTCCAGGACGTGCGGCTCCGCGAAGGCGGCGCGCTCACCGACGTCGCGCCCACCGTCCTCTCCCTGCTCGGCATCGCCGCGCCCCAAGAGATGACCGGATCGAGTCTGATCCTGGGCGCGCCTCCCGGCAAGGCCCGGCGGTTGCTCCTCGTGATCTGCGACGGCTGGGGCGAGCGCGATGACGAGCACGGCAACCTGATTAAAAAAGCGGACACCCCGGTCATGGACCGGCTGCGCCGCGAATTCCCGTTCACCACGCTCGCGGCGCACGGCGAGGCCGTGGGCATGCCCGCGGGCAAGGTCGGCAACTCCGAGGCCGGGCACCTGCACATCGGCGCCGGCCGCCGCGTGCTCTCCGACCGCATCCGCATTGACCAGGCCATCTCCGCGGGCTCGCTGGCCCGGAACCCGGCCTTCATCCGGGCCATGGACATCTCCGTCAACGAGCGCCGGCCGCTCCACCTGCTGGGCATCGTGAGCTTCTACTCCAGCCACGGCTCCGTGGACCACCTCTACGCCATCCTGCGCATGGCCAGGGACCGCGGCGTCACCGAGCTATATCATCACGGACTGCTCGGCCGCCGCGGCGAGCGGCCGGAGGCCGGCGCCCGTTACATTGACGACGTCGAGACCTTCTGCGAAAAGCTCGGACTCGGCCGCGTGGTCACGGTCATGGGCCGCTTCTGGGCGCTCGACCGCGAGAACAACTGGGACCGCGTGGAAAAGGCCTACCGCGCGCTGGCCGACGGGCAGGGGGTTGGTGTAGTAGATAGTAGTCAGTAGGTAGTAGATAGGGAAAGAATCAAGAATCAAGTTTGAAGGATGAAGGAAGAATGAATTGGTCTCAACCCAATAATAACAGGAATTAATCATGTCTTCCTCTGCGTCCTCCGCGCCTCCGCGGTTGAATAAAATGCTGCCCCTGCTCCGCCGCATCTTCTTCCCCGACTGGCTGTTGAACCGCCGCGTCCGCATCACCCGGCCCGGATTCGCCTTCCTCTTCCTGATCGTGGCCGTGGCCGGCGCCGCCTTCAACACCGGCAATAACCTCCTCTACCTCGTGCTTTCCATGATGCTCGCCGCCATGCTCGCCTCTTTCATGGTCTCGGAGTACGTAATCGCCCAGGTGCGGGTGGAACGCGCCGCCCCCGAGTTCGTCACCGCCGGCGTCAGCTTCCGCGTCACTTACCGCTTCAAGAATGAAAAAAAGCTCATCCCTTCATTTGCGGTGTGCGTCAATGAATCGCTCGGCAGCGTGGAGCTCATGGCAATCGCCGCCTTCGTCGGCGCGGGCAAGGAAACGGTGATCAAGGCGTCCGCCATCGCCCCAGAGCGCGGCCGGATCCGCTTCCACGACATGACCATCTCCACCACCGCGCCCTTCGGATGGTTCGACAAAAGGAAACGAGTGCCGCTCGAAGGCGGGCTCATCGCCCTGCCCCGCGCCGATTCCAGCGAGGTGGACCGCGACCAGATCGCGGCGCGTGGCGAAGAGCGGCCCGTGCACAAGGCCGGCCGCGGCGACCAGCTCTTCGGGTTCCGCCAGTACACGCGGGGAGATCCGGTCAAGGACATCCACTGGAAGACCTCGGCCCGCACCGGCGGCCTCATGGTCCGCGTCCGGGAGAGCGAGGAGGAGCGCAAGCTCCGCATCGCCCTCAACCTGTCCGCGCCCCGTCCGGAGTCCCCGGAGCCGCTGCGGGAGGCCGCGGTCCGGCGCGCCGCCGCCCTGGCCCGCGCCGCCATCGAGGACGGATGGCAGGTCAGGGTCGAGCATCAAGCCCGCGGCGTGGACTTCGGCCACGGACCCGCCCATCTCCACGACGTCCTCGTCTTCCTCGCCCTCTTCGACGACCCCGCATCCCCCGCCGGGGAGCCCCTTCCGGCCGCCGCCGGCCCCGCCGTCTCCATACCTTAACCTGACCTGCGACCTACGCCATACGACCTGCGACATACGCCCTACGCTGCTTGACTTTTCCCGGCCAAGTGGCATATTAATATACCGACCCAGGCGCGTAGCTCAGTTGGGAGAGCACTACCCTGACACGGTAGGGGTCCGCGGTTCAAGCCCGCGCGCGCCTACCATGAAAACAGAAAACCCGGGAACCGTCCCGGGTTTTTTTTACACTTGCTCATGCCGCTTTGGGGCGCCAAGAAATCGTGAAAAATTTTGACAGGATTAACAGGATTTACAGGATACAAAAGAGAAGGCGTATTCCGGACATCCTGTAAATCCTGTTAATCCTGTCCTAATATCTCTGGACCAATGTCATTGGGCGATGCTTCTAGAAGGCGATGTCGGGCTTCCAGGTGACCAGCTCGGACGACGTGTTGCGGAGCCGCTCGGAGAGGACCTTGGTAAAGTTCCGGAACACCTTGTTGGAGAGGCTTAGGTCATTGTTCAGCAGTTGCATGAATGGTTCCCGGTTGATGATCAGGCACTCCACGTCGTTATAGGCCGTGACCCGCGCCGACGTCACCGTGTCCTCGACCAGGCTCATTTCCCCGAATTCCTCGCCCGCCACCAGCTTCACCAGCTCCGTCTCCACCTCGCCGTCAATCTTGGTCACCGTGACCGTGCCCCGCCGGATGATGAACAGCGCCCGGCCCTCCATGCCCTCCTCGATGATCACCGCCTGGGGCGGAAATTGCTCCTCCCCGACGATGGGCCCGAACTTCTTGAGCTCGTCATCCGAAAGGCCCTGGAAGATCCGAACCTTTTTCAGCAGCTCTATGTTTTCCATGCCGTCTCCTCCTTGGTTGGGGTGAATTTCCCGCGTCCCGTCTCTTGAGTCATTGAATTACCCATTCTAGCAAAGACCATGGGGCCAGGTCAATCGCCGCGCGGCTCTTTATTTATCTTCCTTCTTCATTTTCTTTTCCAGCGCCCTGACCCGCGTGAACAGGTCCGGGAGCTGCTTGGCCCTGCCGAACACGCGCTTGGCCAGCGAGAAGGGCATGGCGGGGAAGCCCCACACCGTCTGACCCGACGCCACGTCGTCCGCCACCGCCGAATGGCCCGCCACCGTCACCCGGTCGCCCAGCGTGATGTTGTCCTTGATCGTCACGTTCCCGGAGATGATGCAGAAATCCCCCAGCCTCACGCTGCCGCCCACCATCGCGCCCGCTAGCAGGATGCAATTTCTTCCCATCCGCACCCCGTGGGCCACGTGCACCAGGTTGTCGAGCTTGGTCCCCGCCCCGATCACCGTGGCGTCCAGCATGGCCCGGTCAATCGCGCAGTTGGCCCCGATCTCCACGTCGTCCCCGATCACCACCCGGCCCACCTGCGGCTTCTTCACGTGGCCCTGGTCCGACAGGATGTACCCGAACCCGTCCGACCCGATCACCGTGCCCGAATGGATGACCACCCGCGATCCCACCCGCGTGCCCGCGTACAGCGTGACCCGGGCATGGACCACGCAGTCCTCTCCGATCTCGCACCCCGGTCCCATCACGGCGCCCGCGCCGATCACGCTCCGCGCCCCGATCCTGGTCCCCGCGCCCACCACCGCGAGCGCGCCCACGGAGACGTCCGCGCCCAGCGTGACGTCCTTCTCCACCACCGCCGTCTTATGCACGCCCGGCTCCGGCCGTGCCACTGGATGAAAATACTCCATCACCTTGACGAACGCGGCATAAGGATCAGCCACCGCCACTTGCGGCACGTCCTTCTTGATCGCCTTGCCCACGATCAGCGCGCCCGCCTTGCTCGCCATGGCCGCGTCCTTGTGCTTCACGCTACCCCAAAAACTCACGTCCTCCGGCCCCGCCTCCTCCAGCGACGCCACGCCCTTCACCTCCGCGCCGCCGTCACCAACCACCTCGCCGCCGACCAGCTCCGCGATCTCAGATACCTTTATCGCCTTTGTGTTTTTCATCTCCCGCCAATCGAGCCCGGCCATGACGTTTTCCTCCGGATGACCCCGGCCCGCCTTGTCTCCATGCTACAACATCTCCCTGTCCAGCAAAAGTCGCCAGGGTCAGTGCTTCAGTTTTCAGTTAATCGCGAGTCTCCCCAGGTCATGAACATTCCCCAGATTAACTGAAAACTGAAGCACTGACCCGTCACGCCCCAAACTCGAGCGCCTGGACGAGAACATCGGAGCGGTCAAGGTCGAGCTCACCTCCGCCGACCTCCGCGACATCCAAACCGCCGCCTCCCAGATCACCGTCCAAGGCACCCGCTATCCCGAAAAAATGGAGCAATTGACCGGGCGATGAGGTGAAGATGAGAAGATGGGGCTGGTTAGGTATTGTGTCCCCGGAATTTACGGAATTTAAGAAAATAACGCGCTATTTTATGGAAGCTTCATTTATCAGCTGGTTAATTATAATCTCAGTTATCTTATACTTGGGTTTTTCCAATGCTAGGTCAAGAGGAGATTTTCCTTCATTATTATTGATATTCACAGCAGCGCCATACTCAATGGCAAGTTCTATAAATTTTATATCTCCCTTATTAACTGCCAAATGAACAAAGGTATTTCCTTGTTCGTCCTGTGCATTGAGATCAATCCCATTTTCGGCAAGTATAGGAAAGAGTTCATATCGAGGACTCGGCATTTCAAGAACCAATTGGTGCAGGAAAGTCCTCCCATCCCTATAACGTGCGTTAATATTTGCTCCATGATCCACAAGTAGTTTTAACATGTTACCATCACAACGAGTAGCGAGCAGAATCGGAGAGCCATAATTGACATCCGCCCCTTTATCAATTAGATAGCTTGCCATTTCTGTATTACAATAGGAAACAGCAACGCTTAATGGCGCTCTACCCGATTTAGGATTTATTTTAGATCCATGATCAATAAGATACTTTGCAATGCGGTTGGCGCGATTAATATTGGCGGCGCTGATGAGAGCTTCTTCTAGCGGCGTGGTTCGACCCCTATTGTTTACGTCAGCCTTTATCCAAACCAAATAGTGAACCATGAAAGTATGGCCGTTTGCCGCTGCTAGATGGAGAGGGGTCTTACCATCATCAATCGAATTCACCAATTTGGGACTAAATAGGGTGTAGATAATGACAAGAGGGGTCTTGCCTCTCCGAGCCAGGCTATGGATATCATAAAGATCAGAAGGACCATCTACGAATATATGGTTTTGAGACTTGCTCACACAAACAGGAGGGGCATAGATAAAGAAGGCAATAATAACAATTAGAGGATACCTAAAACATCCAGCCTTTGCCTTGCTATCGGGCTTTTGCTTATTTGCCTTACCCATTTTATGCCCTCCGTCTTAGTGTAAGCAACATTACAGCATTCTTAACACCTTCAAATCCAACAGTGCTATAATAATTCGCAGCCTTTATTTGCTCACGCCCTGGGCGTCCGACGACTTTTCGCTGCGGGGCGGCTCTCCCGCGGCCTTCATTTCCAGGGAGTAGGCCGAGCGGTAGAAGCCGAAGCAGTTGAGGTTATTGAAGCCGTAGGCCATGTACTGCATGGAGGCGGCCTTGATGCGGTGGGCGAGCTTGTCGGCCGGGTTCGCGGCGATGACCAGGTCGCAGAGCTCGGCGGTGAGCTGGTGCTCGCCGTTCTTTTGCAGCTCGATGGCGCGGGCCAGGATTTTGTCGGCGCCACCGGCCAGTTGCACCAGCTCGCGCGCCCGGTACTGGGGCGGCAGCGGGTTCAGGGCCGTGCCCTGGCCGTCGTACCAGCCCTTGTAGCCGTGATAGATGCCCCGCACCGACCAGTCCACCCGGCCGTACGCCGGGTTCAGGTAGTCGAGCTTGGCCAGCCGCTCCGGCAGCTTGATCTCGGCCACGGCCTGGTCCACGGTCTTGCCCTCGTTGATGCAGCGCACGGTTTCGTCGTGCACGTACTCGACGGCGTCGCGGTAGTTGGTGAGGTGCTCGGCGATGAGGTCCGCGCCTTGGAGCGGCTCGGTGTGCCCGAGCACCAGGTATTCCGGCTTCATGCCGATGAAGCGGGTGAGCGAATCAATCCATCCCTGCACCGGCCGCGATTCGAGCATGGGGGTGGACAGGTTGGGGAAGGACTTGTAATACAGGTCGCCCACAAAGAGCACGCGCTCGTCCGGCATCCACATGGCCAGGTGGTCCTCGGTCTCGCCCTGCGTCGCAAACAGCTCGAAGCGCTTGCCCCCCAGCGTGAAGCTGTAGTCATCCTCGAACGTGATGGTGGGCATCACCACCTCGGGCTTTTTCCACGCTCCCAGGAACGGGTTCCGGGAGATGGGCATGTCAAAGGCCCATTCCGGCTCCCTGAGCCCCGCCTGCGTCGCCCGCGACCGGCGGTGGTGCGTGCCCAGCAGCTCGTTCTGGTAGGCGATCCAGTAGAGGAAGGCCCTGGTCGCGATCACCCGCGTGCCCGGCCCCATGAAGGCCCGCGTGCCCTGGGTGTGGTCCGGGTGGAAGTGGGTATAGACCACGTAGCGCACCGGCTGGTCCGAGATCTTCCGGAACTCCGCCATGATCTTCTTGGCCGCTTCCTCGCGCTCCGTGGTGTCCACGATCACCAGGCCATCGTCCGTCACCACCATCGCCACGTTGCCCAGCGCGTAACCCATGGCCACGTAAACGCCGTCCTTCACCTTCACGATCTTCGGGCTGATCATGGTGAGCAGCATGGGCGCGGCCTTGGCCGCCATCTCCGCCGAGAGCGTGGCTTCGGGCGGCGGAGTGTACGTCAAGGTGGACTCGCCCGGCGCCGCCGGCTCCCGAACCACCACCTTCGGGCTCCGGATTTGCAGGCACCCGATGGCCACCGCCACCAGTGCCCCGATCACCGCCCCGCTCCCGAAAATTAATACTTTCCGGCCCATCCTCATCCTCCTTTCCGGTTGCGCCTCATATTAGCATCACTCCTCAATAAATTCTATATTCGTGAGAGCCCCCCACGAAACCGCAGTGCCTGGCGTCGGAGCGCCCTTCCGGACATCGTAGTGATGGTTCCCGCGGCCCCCCCCGAAAAAATAACCCTGATACGAATTATTTTCTTGACATTATTATCGGATGTGCTAGACTGCCCAATACACATTCTTTGATAGATACCGCATGATAGTATTTGCGCCTTGAGTGTTCGGAGCCATGATCCGTGCCGGCGGAGAACTTCCGCGGGTCAAGCACTGCCGCGTATGCATGGTTGCCTTTGCCCGCGCGCTATGGCCGCCAGGTCGGCAGGCGCCGTTCTTCGGATCGGGCCAGTTGAAGGTTATCATGAAACGCGGGAAAAACATCATCCTCGCCTCCGCCATGTTGGGGGTCCTGTTCTGGGTCCTGGACTCCGTCCTCGATTGCTATGTCTTTCATCAAGTGCCGGGATCGCTGGCCGCCGCCATGATCACCCGCGTCCCCGCGCACGAGATCTTCATGCGCGCGATGGTGCTCGCGTTGTTCATTCTCCTCGGCGTCATCGTCTCGCGCTTCCAGCGCCAGCGGGAGATCGCGGCCTCCGAGCTCACGCGTTCCGAGGAGCGCCTGCGCCTGGATGGAGCCCGGACGGAAGAGGCGCTCAAGGAATACCAGCACATCATCTCGGCGCTCAACCAACACCTGCCCAGCTTGTTTTACCGGGGCCGCGCCGACCGGGACCGGACCATGGAGTTCGTGAGCGAGGGCAGCGCCGCCCTGCTGGGCCTGGCGGACCAGGACCTGGCCGGAAGCAAGAAGACGTCGTATGGCGCTCTGGTCCATCCCGAGGACCGCGAGTTCATGTGGTCTTCCATGCGCCAGGCCCTGGACCACGGCCGGCCCTACAGCCTCACTTACCGCATCCGCTTGGCGGGCGGAGAGGAAAAGTGGGTCCTCGATCAGGGCATCGCCGTGCCCGATCTGGGCCCCGTTGCGGTGGAAGGCGTCATCATTGACGTCACTGAGCAGAGGAGCCTGGAGGAGCAGTTGCTCCAGTCCCAGAAGATGGAGGCCGTGGGACGCCTCGCCGGGGGCGTCGCCCATGACTTCAACAACCAGCTCACCGTGATCATGGGCCTCTCCGAGCTCATGCTCGACGCGCTGGGACCAAGTCATCCCAATTCCATGGACGCCGCCGAGATCAAGCGCGCCGGCGAAAAGGCCGCCGCCCTCACCGCCCAGCTCCTGGCCTTCAGCCGCAAGCAGGTGCTCCAGCCCAAGGTCCTCGACCTCAACTTCATGGTCAAGGACATCGAGAAGATGCTTTGCCGCATCCTCGGCGAGGACATCGTGCTGGAAACCATCCTCGACCCCGAGCTGGGCGAGGTCCGCGCCGATCCCGCCCAGGTCGAGCAGATCATCATGAACCTCGCCATCAACGCCCGCGACGCCATGGCCAACGGAGGCAAGCTCACCATCGAGACCGGAAACATCGTCCTCGACGAGGAGTACGCCGCCTCGCACGTGGACGCCGCCACCGGGCCCCACGTCATGCTCTCCGTCAGCGACACCGGACGCGGCATGGACCAGGAGACCCGCCGGCGCATCTTCGAGCCGTTCTTCACCACCAAGGAGCTCGGAATGGGCACCGGACTCGGACTGTCCACCGTGTACGGAATCGTCAAGCAGAGCGGAGGCAATATTTACGTGTACAGCGAGCCCGGCAAGGGCGCCGCCTTCAAGGTGTACCTGCCTCGCTTTTTCGGCGCAAAAGAGGAGGAAAGGGCAACGCATGAAGCGACTCCGCTCACAGGCGATGAGACCATTCTGGTGGTGGAGGACGACGAGAACGTGCGCAAGCTCGCCGCCCGCTTCCTGGCCGGCGCCGGCTACCGCGTGATCGAGGCCGAGGATTGCGGGGCCGCTCTCGCCGCCGCCCGCCAATACCCGGGAACAATCCACCTCCTCCTCACCGACGTCGTGCTCCCCGACAAGAACGGACGCGAGCTCTTCAACCTGCTTCAGCAATCCCGGCCCCGAATCAAGGCCCTCTACATGTCCGGATACACCGACAACGCCATCGTCCATCACGGCGTCATCGAGCCCGGGACCGCCTTCCTCCAAAAACCCTTCACCGCCGCCGCCATCGCCGCCAAGGTCCGCGAGGCCCTCGCCGCGGAGTAGTGGACTGAGGCTTGAGGCGTGAGGCGTGAGGGGTGAGGCCAAGATGCCTTGTCTCTATCCTCAAGCCCCAAGCCTCAAGCCCCAAGCCCTGTGCCTCCCCTACCTCCGTCCCTTCCTCGGCCCCATCTCCAGCGCCGAGCGCGGTGACTCCACGATCTTCTTGGTCTTGTCCTCAAGCTCCTTCATCCGCGCCTCGTCCTTTTTCCTCCACGCCCCCTCGATCTTCGCCGCCAGATCGCCGACCTCGCACGGCTTGGTCAGGTAGTCGTAAGCCCCGAGCTTCAGCGCCGCCAGCGCGCTGTCTATCGAGCCGTGGCCGGTCAGGATCAGCGTCTCCGTGAGCAGACCGAGCCTCTTGATCTCCTCTAGAGTCGCCAGCCCGTCCTTGCCCGGCATCTTCAGGTCCAGCACCACCACGTCATAACCGGCCCCCTGCAGCGCCCGCACCGCGCGCTCCCCGTTGCCGGCCACCGTGACCACGTAACCCCTCGCCTCAAGAAGACGCGACATGTTGTCGGTGAAGACCTTCTCATCGTCCACCAAGAGCACCTTCGTCCCGATCATGTCTTACTCCCCTCTCCGGCGCAGCCCCAAGCCCCAAGCCTCAAGCCCTCCTCATCCCGAGCCCCCCTGCTCCGCGTGCTCCCCCGTCCGCCCCGGGGGCGACGACGGCAGCAGCACCTCGAACTCCGTGCCCCGGCCCGGCTCGCTGCGCACCGAGATGCTCCCGCCCCGACGCTGCAATATGTTGTAGCAGATCCACAGCCCCAGGCCCGTGCCCTTGCCCACCGGCTTGGTCGTGAAAAACGGCTCGAAGATTTTGTCCAGGTGCTCGCGCTTGATCCCCGGCCCGCTGTCCGCGACCGCCACCTTGACGCCGCCGTCCCCGGCCGCAGTCACGATCCGGATCGTCCCCCCCCTCCGGCCTTCGTGCGCGTCAATCGCGTTCCCGATCAGGTTCATGAAAACCTGCTGCAGCTCCGCCGGGTCGGCCAATATCTCCGGCAGACCCGCCTCGAACTCGGCCCGGAACTCGATCCCGTCCCCACGGGCCTCTCTCCCCAACAGGTCCAGGATTTCCTTGAGCAGCGAGTTGAGATCAACCCGCTCCAGCGCCGGACCCGCCGGACGAGAGAACTTGAGCAGACCCTGCGTGATCCGCTTGCACCGCCGGATCTGGGCCCCGATCTGTTCCAGCGACTCCGCGAGCTGGCCCCGGAACTCCGGCGCCACCCCCGCCGCCGCGGCCAGGTAATCCGCCATCAGCTCCTTCTCCGTCAGGATGATCGCCAGCGGGTTGTTGATCTCGTGCGCGACCCCCGCCGAAAGCTCCCCGATCGTCGCCATCCGGCTCGTCTCCATCAGCTTCCGGTTAAGACGCTCCCTTTCCCGGTCCCGCTCCCGCACCGCCCCCGCCATCCGCCGCGCCGTGAGCCAGCTCACCGCCACGATCGTCAGCGCCGAAACAACCAGCGCCAGCGCCATCACCCGCTGGGCGTGGCCCACGTCCGCGAACGCCTCCCCGTAATCCTGGCTCACCACCAGCATCCACTTCGGGTCCTCAAGCCAAGACCGCGCCACGATCCGCTGGCCCCGCGCCATGGTGGGCGGGACACTCCTGGTGGCCGGGACACTCATGGTGGCCGGGACACTCTTGTCCCGCTCTTCCGCCCCTTCCATTACCTCCACCACCGTGCCCGGCTGCAAAGCCGGCATCGCGAACGGAGACTGCTCCATCACCCGGCCCACGAACCGCGGCGCCGTCTGGTACACCCCCTCCCGGTTAACCAGGTAAACCTCACCGCTCTCCCCGAACCGCAGGCCCGAAACCAGGTCCTGGAACGGCTCCGTGGCCACCGTCGCCCGCAGGATCCACGGCCGCCCCCCCTCATCCCGCCGCACCGCGATCACGAAATGCGGAACACCCCGGAATCCCGTGAACATGTCGCTGATGTAGATCCCCTTCTCCATCACCTGCCCAAACCACAACGCCCCCGCGTAATTCTTGTCCATGAGCGCGTAAGGCCCCGCGTACGCCAGGTGACGCCCGTCGTCACCGATCACCCCGAGGTCCCCGAACGACCCGCCGTATTCCGCGTTCAGCAGCTTGAGAACCTCCGCCAGACGACCCGGCCGCGTCAGCTCATCCGCCGACTCCATCTCCGCCAGCACCTTCAGGCACGAGCTCCGCTCCGCGAGGTAAAGCTCGATCACCCGACGGTGGTGCATCACCCGCGTCTCGAACAGACGAGTGGTCCGCTCCCGCGCGAACCGCGAGTAATGAGCGTACATCCCCCACCCGCCCACCAGCAGCGGAACGATCGAGCACGTGAGCGTGATCAGCACGAACCGAGCCGTCAGCCGCGAATAATATCCTCCATCGGTGGCGGGGACACTCTTGTCCCCGTCTTTGCTGGGAGGGTCACCCCTGTCCCCTATTTCTCTCCCCACGGCGCCGCTCCCTCCTCCCCCATCCTGAAAATCCTGACTTCGGCGAGCTCAGCCGAGCCGTTAATCCCCTCAAGAAATCCCTTCATGATCTCAATGCGTAAACCGCCATTCCCTTAATAAAGCAATGCCCATGCCAACGCCCCCGCGAATCCATCCGGCCCCATCCCCCCAAACCCGGCAGGATCATTACAAAAAAAGCCCGCCCCCCAATAAGGGTGGCGGACCAGCTCAATCCATGCCCCGTTATCTGTCCGGGGATTTTACAATCTGTAAGATTCCCCCATTTTTCTCCTCGGCGATTCAAGGCCCCCGGGCCGCGCCGATGTAAGAGGGATCAATCGGGAAGCTGACTGATAAATGGGCGGTATGCCGGGATGATTAATTCAACCCTCATCCGGCTCCATCTGGTCAAGAAGATCGAGTTCCCGCGAGGAAGGAGGTTTGCGGGCGGCGGCCGGGACGGGGGGCAGCTCATGGGCGGTGAAGCAGGGACCTTTAATCACGGCATCCAAAAGCCGCGCCTGCTCGGGATAACCTTCCACCGTCGCTTCCAACACCCAGAGCAGCTCTAGAAGTTCGGTGGTGAATTGACTGGTCCAACGCTCCGGCCGGATGTCGTCCAGAGGCGAGGACTTCTTGCCCGCGCCTTTCTTCATTCGGTATTTGAGCCAGGACTGCACCACCTTGAGCCCAGAAACCTCAAAAGCGAATACTTCGGGCGCCACGGGCCGGAACTCGCCCGCGCCGACACGGAGCGTCCGCGTTGCATCGTCATACTCGAAAGACTCCGGATAGCCTTCCTGACCGCCAGGTACGGCCTTGGTGCACTTAGCAGAGCCGCGCGGGACCTGGCCGCGCTTTTCACCCTTCGGCACAAACCGCTCGCCATAGGTGTGCAGCCACAGTAATCGCGAGCCGATGTCGCGCACCTTCTCGAAAAGCGCGGCATTCTTCGTGACCGGCACGCGCAGCTCGCGCGTTTCCAATTCGTTTCGAAAACGTCCAGTGAAGGCCGGCTGCGCCAACGCGCCATAGATGTAGGCCAGGAAGTCTTCCGGCTTCACCACGCGCCTGTACGCTTTGCCCAGCAGATCGAGCAGGCCGGGCAGGACATTCGCCTCGGATGCGTCTGCGGTGCGGTAGAGAGGGACGACATCCTTAGCCCCGCGTGCCGAGAAATGGTCCAAGTCGGGAATAGCTGCGCAAGTCGTGAGCGCCGGACCTGCACCGAGGAATTTAGTCAACAGGCTTGTCAGATACACCTGCCGTTCGCCATGTATCCCCCACAGTACCGGGCGCAGGAAATCCCCTAAACGGTTGTCGGCAAAGACCCATTGGCGATCGAATGAGCGATAAGCATAACGCACAATGGGAGGCGCTTCTGAGTCTTGGGGCAAGGACTTCAATGCTTTTTCACCATTGCCATTGGGCGGTGCCTGGGGACAAGGAGATACGACTTTTCGGTCCCTGGTTTCGCGAAAAGCTTGTTTCATATCCTTTGAACCAAGAAGCGCCCGCCATCTTTTCTTAAGCGTCTCCTGCTCATGAGAAATAGGCCAGGTTCGCTTTAACTGAGCTCCCGAATGTTGCCACGGCATGAGATCGGTCAGGAGCGGCCATTCGAAATATTTGCCTTTGCCCGCCGGGCGGAAAGGGGTCTGCCAACCTTCGGGGCAGTCCAGCCACTTCAAGCTCTTGAAGTCTTTAATGGCGTCCAGCTTCGCGAGCTTATCATCTCGTGCGCCTTCAATGCTGGAGTAATGGACCTTGGCGGGCTTTTCCTTTTTAGCCTTGCCCGAGCGGACGGCGATGCCGATGGCGACGGGCGTTTGGATGGCGAATACGTTATCACTCTTGCGCGTGCCGCGCCCTTCGCCGCCGAGGTCTAGTATCCAGATTTCATCGCAGACGCGGCGCAGGTATTCGCGCATCCCGCAGAAGGCGTCGCCGTCGAGGTAGCTTGAAGCGCTGATAAAGCTGACGACGCCCGGCCCGGATGCTGTTGAGTGCTCGAAAACCTTCCATAGTGCCCATCGCCAAAAATAGACATAGAGGTTGTAGAGGTTTTTAACGTGGACGCCGTGGCCTGCCACTTTGGCGGATTCGAGAAAGTCATGGAAGATAGCGTCTTCAAATTCATCATCTTTTTCCCTGTCATCCTTCAGGCGATAACCCTTGCCGTCGTCTCCCCATCGGACCCACCCCCCGGTGCGGGCCTGGTTTTCGGCGGTGGCGGCTTCATGGCGGTCGTAGGGCGGATTGCCCAGGCAGACGATGACCGGGACATTGATCTTGACTTTGAGCGCCTTGGCGTGCTGCTCTGCGATGGGCTTGAGGTAGAAAGGCAGTTCTGACGGCTTGGCGTTTGGGCTTTCCAGCGTGTCGGTCAAATAAACGCGCGTGCCTTCAGGGGGCAAGCTGGCGCCTTTGTTCTTTAGTGCGCGGCTGACTCGCAATTCGGTTACGGCGTAAGGTCCGACCATGAGCTCGAAGCCGTAGAGGTTGGCGGCCAGCGCGGTGGCCATCCCCGCTACGGCGCCGGCGCCCTGTTCTGCCTCGATCCGGCCGAGGGCGTGCCCGATGACGCCGAGCAGATAGGTGCCGGTGCCGGCGGCGGGGTCGAGCGTGACGACTCCGGAATCAACGAAGCCCAGCGGCTTGCCCAGCCGGTTCACCAGCAGGTCGTCAATAAGCCGGACCTGGGCGCGGACGACCTCGACTGGAGTGTAGTAGGCCCCGGCGTCCTTGCGCAGTTTGGGGTCGTAGGCGGCGAGAAAATATTCATAGAAGTAAAGCCAGGGGTCTTGAGGGCCGGACAGCGAGAGGGGCGGGACTTCGGCGACGACGCGCATGATCAGATTGAGCGAGGCGGAGATCTCAGATTGAGCTCCGGGATCGGTCAAGACCTGGAGTGCGCGGGAGAGCAGACCGTGTTCCGCGGATAAGGCTTTCTCGGCATTGTCGAGGGTGAGCGGATCGGCGCCCTCGCTGCGGGCCAGCAGCAGAGCGAAGGTAACGGTCTGAGCGTAGGCGTCGGCGAACTGCTCATCCGGGGCATCGGGGAAGAGGAGCTGGCGCCAGTCTTTGGCCAGTTGGACGAGGGGCGATTGCGGGTCCTTGAGCGCGTCGGTCACGTCATCGCGCAGCATCCGGCACAACGGGGCCAGCAGGTCGGCGAACCCCTTGAAGTCTATTTCGCCCTTTGATGTCGTGGGAATGATGGGCTTCCAGGAAAGAAAGTCGGTCAGGAGTTTTGTTATGGAGCGGGCGTTCTCCGAGGTCACGGCCTTCTTGCCGTCGGCGGCCACGTCACCTGATAGACGGATGATTGAGCCGATCTTTTCGCCGTTGCGGAACAATCCCCATTCATTTCCATCGCAGTAGATGAGATTGGGGATCGCCTTGAAGCGTTTCCATTGATCGCGGTTGTGGCCGGAGAAGCGGCCGGGGTCCGCGCCGACGCCGGGGGCTTTCATTTCCACGTAGCCGGCTAATAGATCATCTGCATGGACGGCGTAATCCGGCTTCCCAATCCGGCCCGGCAGCCTGGTTTCTCCTGTGCAGATGATTTTACGGAAAAGGACACGTCCGACTTCGAGAATAAATGTTTCAAAAGGGGCGCGCAATTGATCTTCCGGCTCACCCGGGGTCAGAGTGGTCATCTTGGCCGTTACGGTGTCAGCGAAGGTCAGCAGCGCTTCAAGTATAGCCTTTTCATCGGCCATGTTGATTTCCTCTTGACCGGAACTGGCTCCGGCGAGATCTCGAAAAGTGCATGATATAAATTAGCGATATTCTACCATCACCGCGCCATCGGATCATAATCGTCCTTTCAGGGTCTAAATACATCCCAGAAGCCTCAAGTCTCAATCCCCACATCCCATCCATCCCATCAACAGCGCCTCCCGGACCTTGCCGCCCTGGCGCAGGCCGGAGACGGCGTCGAGGACCTCGAAGCGCCATTGGTGGCGGGAGCGGTAGTAGCCGGCGAAGAAGGGGTAGTAGGCGCGGGGGCCTGGGAGCACGTCTTTTATCTCGAAGCGCTTGCGCGTTTTGAGCGCGGTGGCGATCATGACCCAGCGGTATTCTTCGATGAGCCTCGCCCTCGCCTCCTCTGGCGTGAGCATGAAACCTATCTCGAACTCTTGACCCGCCGCGCTCTCCATCCTTTCCTTGTCCGCCTTCCAGTGCGCGAAATGGCCGGCCACCGCGTCCACCGCCGCCTCCACCTTTTCCTCGTTTCCCTTGTGCGCGAGCCGCAGCGTGAACAGGTAGTGCGGGAGCCAGACGAGTTCCGTCTTTTCCATCTTGATCTTAAAAAAAGGCGGCCAGGGCGAGCGGAGCCGGAGCCGCAGGGCCGCGTCGCCCGCCGTGACCGCGGGGCGGACCGCTAAAAGCTCGTTGCTGTTCGGCTCGTCAGCCATGATATGTCACCGCCGGTGGATGGCGGGGCGAAAGTAAAAAAAGTATGAAGGGTGAAGGATGAAATCTAATTGCATCGGCCTCTGTACTTCATCCTTGCCTTTCTTCTCTATTGTGGTGTATCCGAATCAAAGATGATTATTCAGCGAATAACGCGCGCAAGGGACCATTTTTATTTCGCCCTTTCAGGGCTGAAAAGGATATTATGGGCTCCGATATCCCAGGGTAGGCCGAGGACGGCCAACCCTGGGCTATCTTATTTTGGCCCTTTCAGGGCTGAAGAATGAGAGCCAAACAGATTGAAGCATTTCCCTGGCTACCGGCTACTTGCTACTATCTACTATTTCTGAAGAACCTCACCTCGAAGTCCCCGGCCTTCACGGCCCGGAGCGCCCGGTCCAGGTCGCGGGTGTCGGCCATTTCGATCCAGGCGCGGCCGCACTCGTGGGGCTCGTGCGCGTCGTCGGTGGCGATCCTGGGCGCGGCGATCAGGTCCGTGTCGTATTTCGGAGTATAAAAGCCGCGGTGCGTCACCTCGACCGCGTCCACGGCAAAAGGCGTTGACCCGAGCCGCGCGTTCACCTCCTCGATTTCCAGGTAATACGCGCCGGGGTGCGCCAGCACGTGCAGCGTCTCGCGCGTGCCGGAGATGCGCAGCAGGTGGTGGTAGTTCCACGGCTCCCAGTCCACCTCGACCCCCGCCGCCACCGCCATCCCGCGGTGCCTGGCCCCCTGCACCAGCGCGACGTAGTTGTCGCGGAGCAGGAACTCGTGGTCCGTGATGGCCACCATCCCGAACCCGAGGTCCGCGTAAATCTTCAACACTTCATCCGGGGTGAGGGCCGCGTCGGAGAGGTTGGTATGGACGTGTAATGCGCACTTCATGACAAAAGTAAAAGGTAAAAAGTAAAAAGTAAAAATTGATGAGTCATGAAAAATCGCGTTTATTTATCCGGCCATTTTTAACTCTTAATTATTAATTCATAATTTCTTCACTTCTTCTTCCCGAACAGCCCGCCCTTTTTGGTGGTGGCCTCCTTGACCCGGCGCCGCTGCATGAGCTGGAGCTCGCGCTTGATGTCAATATCGTGCGGCTTCATTTGCGAGGCCTTGCTGAGATATTCCTCGGCCTTGTCCAGGTTCCCCTCGTCCTTGGCCAACTGGCCCAGGTAATAATAGCCGTCCGCCACCTTGGGCCGCTTGTCCAGCGCCGCCTTGATCGCCTTCTGCGCCCGCGCGGCCTCCGACGGCCCCTTCTGCTTGTAGCGCGCCCACGCCAGGTACAGCCCGTACTCCGGCTCGTCCGCCTGGAGCTGCGCCGCGCGCTCCAACAGCCCCGCGGCCTCGGCCCACGCCGAGCGCTTGAGCAGGACCTCCGCCTTCTGGAAATCCATCTCCGCCTCGATCGCCCGCTGCCCCTTCTCCATGTCCTGCTTCGAGACCTGGCTCTTCAGCGAGTTCGCGTACTGCTGCCGCGACTCTCCGTCCGCGAGCGTGTTGTAGGCCTCGGAGAGCTTCGTGAACAACTCCTCCACCCGATCCTTGACCTCGCCCTTGAACAGCTCCGGGTTCGCGTCCGGGTGGAACTTCTTGGCGAACTTGAAATAAACCTGCTTGATCTTCGAGGTCGGGGTGCTCTCCTTCAGCCCCAGCAAATCGAAATACGTGCCCTTGGTATTGTGCGCCGTCGTCAGCAGCCGCTCGATCTCCTTGAGCGTCTCCGCGTCGCTCATCTCCTTGTCCAGCATCTCCTCGATCGGGAGCTTCGGCTCCGCCGACTTCTCCGCCTTCTTCTCCTCCTTCTCCGCCTTGGTCTCGTCGGACTTGAGCTCGGCGGCCGCCCGCTTCTCCTCTTTCTGTTCCGCCCGGGAAACCGCTTCCTCCCGCGCCTCCAGATATGCCCGCCCCACCGGAAAATCATCGTCCGCCCGCGCCAGAACGATCACCTCGGTGAAATAAAGCGCCAGCAGCATCACCGCCGCCTGCTCCGCACCCACCGGCGCGCCCTGCAACAACCCGTCCCACGAAAACGACTCCGGCGACGACCGCAGCCACCGCAGAACGCTCGGCGGCAGCCCGAACCCGCCGATCCGTTCCTTGAAATCACCCGCCGGCCGGAAATTCTTCTTCTCGATCCCCGGAAACTCCTTATTGATCCGCGCCGCCGGGTAGTGCTCGATCGCGCCCTCCAACAGAGCCTTTTCAACCCCGAACGGCATCAGGATGTGCTTGCCCATAACCTGCGAAACCGGCTGGGGCTTGAAATCGTAATGCCCGCGGAACAGGCACAGCAGCGACCGCACCTTCAGTTCCGCCTGCAGCGCCAGAAGCTCCGGGATCTCCGACCCCGGCACCACCGCGCCCGCCAGCACCTTCTGCTCCATCTTCCCCCAATCGCCCTTCAACTCCGCCTTCAGCGCCTCAAAACCATCCGGGGTCAGCTTGCCCTGGTCCAACAGGATCTGCGGCAGCGTCTCCATCGCGCTCCCGCCCTGAGCCGCGAACCGCGAGCCCTCAACCATCATCACCCGCTTCAAAATCCTGCCGCCCCCGGCCGCCGGCTTGTCCCGAACATCCAGAACACCGGTCCGCTTCTCCCGGCAAAAACGGTAAAACACCCGACCGAACGGAACCTCCGCCAGGTCCCCGCTGTCCGCAATCTTCATCAGCTCCATCTTGTTCTCCGCCATAACCTATAAAAATTATCACGCCGGCCGCCGCTGAGCAAATCCGCGAAGCCGATAGAAGCCCGTAGCCAGTAGCCAGCAGCCAGGGGCCAGAAGCAAGAATCCAGAAGCAAGAAGCAAGAATCCAGAAGCCAGAAGCAAGAATCCAGAAGCAAGAAGCCAGGGGCAAGAAGCAGGAAGCCAGGAGCGAGGAGCGGGGAGCGAGGGGCGACGAGCGGGGAACGGGGAGAGGGGAACTCGGAACGAGGAACGGGGAACACGGGGAAGCAAATGGAAGAAAAAAATTTGGGCCTTGACCACTGTCGTCAAATTTAGGCCGCAGAGGCCGTTTCCCGGAAAATTTTCCCCCGTTTTAGACCCGGGGTCCAAAGAAATCCGGGAGTTGGCCGCCCGTGGCCTGAATTTTGAGGCCCAGGGCCCAGGCCGCGAAGACCCTGAACTGGACCACGGCTGGCCCAATCTCCGGCCTCCCGCGTCCCACCGTCCGGGCCACCCGCGGCCTGAAACCCGGGCCACTCTGTCCCACAAATCAGGCCACGAAACGTCGCACCCAAATAACCGCTTTCGAGGCCCTTGTTGAGCGTGCCTATACACTTTTTTCTCCTCCTCTCCCCTGTTCAACCACAGACCACAAACCCCAAACCTCAAACCCCGAATTGCCCCCCTATAATATGTAAAAACGTCGCACCCCGACAGGTAAATTTTACCGATAATATCTGCTTGCGTTTGCAATGGATGTTGGTATAAGGGCGGGGAAGAGGGGAGAAGAGAAGAGAAGAAGAAGAGAACCACCAAGACACCAAGGGTATGAAGGTAATTGAGAAGAGGGGAAGAAGAGAGAAGAGAAAGAAAACCACCAAGACACCAAGGGGAGAAGAGGTTTGAGGTTTGGGGTTTGAGGTTTGTGGTTTGAAATTTCGGCGGGGAGCGATTTGGAGTGCGCGCGGTTGCGCCGCTGCAAGCGGCTTGCCGCCGCCTGAGGCGGATCATCCGCTTTAGATCGGCAAGCTTGCTTGCCGGTCCCCGGAACAAGCTTTTCAATCCATCCGGGAGCAAGCTCCCGGAACCAAAGCGCAAGCAAGCTTGCGCAATCCAAAGCGCCGGCGCGCCTTCGAGGCGAGGCGGCAGGGAACAGCTTTCATTGGGAGCGGGAGGCAGCAATTAAACTAACAAGTCAGCAAGTCAGGGTCTGACCCCCCGCCCCAATCCAAAGCGCCGGCGCGCCTTCGAGGCGAGGCGGCAGGGAACGGCTTTTATCGGGAGCGGGAGGCAGCAATTAAACTAACAAGTCAGGGTCTGACCCCCTGCCCCGCTCATAGCTCAAAGGATCATCCAATTAATCAATTGGATCATATAATAGAAACCTTTGTAGACAAAGATAACCATCGCCGAAGCGCGCTTCAGGCAGCGATATTTGACCCGGCCTTGGATCATTCTCATCAAAGGCGAAGGGGCTTTCCTTGCCTTCAGCATGTCTTGTTTTCTCCTGAGGAGAACGATCTTATCGTGATCGGACTTTACGCGAAGCAACACATCTTTGAAAGGGCATATGGAAATTATCTCGGCCTTTATCAATTGGGACAGTTCATGGCGCATGAAATGGGATTGCAGCTCACAACTGTGCATTGCATAGCAACAGTTGCGGCTCCAGGCAAGGTCAAAAAGAAAGATGCTTCAGAATTCATTAGTAAGCTTAAGGAGACAATTCCTGATTGGAACAAAGAGAACAAAGAAGCGGAAAAGACATGAAAAAAGGGGGGATAAAATCCGAATCATCTCTTATTAATAATAGTAATGCCTTTGAAACTCCATTGCAGAGATCGTTTGAGGCATTTGAAGAAAAGGAGCATTATGGTAAACAACTGAACAATGCCGATCTTTATTCCCGCTTATTTCCAGCAAAGCCGACAAAAGTGTTTGAGACTTTTTGGAGGTTTGCGGCTGAAAGACAAAATATATTTTTCAGAAGACTTTCAAACGAAAGGCCCCCATGGACAGAAGATAAAATTCTACAGAAATACAAGTTTACAAATGCATATCGGGCATCTGACCGCGTGAGCCAGTATATGATAAGAAATGTAATTTATAATGGAGATTGGTCTAATAGTGATACCGTGTTTCGAATATTGCTTTTTAGGCTATTCAACAAGATCGAGACATGGGAAATAATAAGCAAGGAAGTTGGAACAATTAATTATGCTGATTATTCATATAAATGCTTTGATTCGATATTAATGAAAGCGATGCGTTCAGGATCCCCAATTTTCTCTGCCGCTTATATCATGCCCTCAAGGGCGAAAGGGTTACGTCTTAAAAGGAAACATAGAAACATATTAAGATTAATTGAAATGATGATTGAGGACGATCTTCCCTTAAAATTATCAGAGTCTGAAAGCATGGAGCATGCCTTTGAGCTACTGAAATTTTATCCTCTAATAGGAGACTTCCTGGCCTTTCAGTTAGTTACCGATATTAACTACAGTAAGGTCTTAAACTTCTCTGAAATGCAATTTGTTATCCCTGGGCCGGGAGCTATTGATGGGATTAGAAAGTGCTTCTCCGATCTAGGTGGAATTAACGAGATGGATCTCATAAGGATGGTTACAGAAAGACAGGATGAATTTTTCAATATGCTCGATATACAATTTAAGACTATCTGGGGCAGAAGACTTAAGCTTGTTGATTGCCAGAATCTTTTTTGCGAAATATCTAAATATGCGAGGATTGCTCATCCGGATATTCAAGGTAACAACAAGAGGAAAAGGATTAAGCAGATTTTCAAACCCAAACTAAATAAAATCAATTATTGGTATCCGCCGAAGTGGGGAATAAACGATGCGATTGCCTAAGGAATCTTAACAGATTATGATTAAGTACCACCAACCACCTTTCATATTAAAGGAACTCAAGTTTGAAGTTACCCATAGGTGCCCTCTATCTTGTTGTCATTGCTCAAGCGAAGCAGGACCGAACTCAACCTTAGATATGTCTTTTAAAGATTGCTTGAGGATTTTAAATGAAGCAATTGATATGGGTATTAATGAGGTAGCTTTCTCAGGTGGTGAACCATTACTCTGGTGGCCTGAACTTCTTGAGGTTGTAACCATGGGCGGGAAGTCCGATGTTGACGTTGTACTATATACATCAGGTAATGATGATGAATTTGAGCACAAGATTTCAAGACTAAAGGAGGCTGGACTCAAAAAAACAATATTCAGCTTGTTCGGGCCGTCAAAAGAAGACCATGAAATCATAACCCTCTCAAGGGGAAGCTTCCAGAAGACTATTACTAATGAGGCCGCTAAATAGGTTACACTCTTGGATTAAAAACGGGATAAATGCCCATGTTGACGCTTTCATGTGTCACCTATTTAGCGACCGGGGTAGTAACTCAGCGGGATATTGTGTTAAAAATGAAATTCAAACAGAATTCCATTTTATTCCTTTCCCATACAACTATCACAAGCTTGCTCAACTTGTAGCTTTTGCGAAAGAAATGCTCATTAACAAAATCAGCGTTCTTAGATTCGTTCCGCAAGGAAGAGGGAAAGGGCTGTCAGAATTATTACTTATTAAGGGGAGCAAGGTAATTTGGACAATTTTCCCTCATTTTCATGCCGCCGCGTAGCGCACGCTGGGCGCGCGGAAAAAGGAGCGGACCACCGTGGGCTGGCGCTGGGTGCTGCGCAGATACCCATGGAGGTCAGCG
>DATKZS010000108.1:0-28874 GCA_035527835.1 bacterium | reverse complement strand
AAAATGTTTCTTGCTTGGCGCTCCCGTTGCCGGTTCGCCAAGCCGGTTGGAGCCAACGCTCCGAAGTTGTTCTCTGTTCCGCCGCAGAGAAACATAATGATTTACTTGGCGATCCTTGGCGCTCTTGGCGTCTTGGCGGTTTTCTTATGGCCGATAGAAGTGACCTTCTATATTCTTTTTTCCTGTTGCCATGAACTATCTCACGGACATTGATGCTCCCCCCTTCTGGCCGGACCCGGCCCGCCGGCCGCGCCGCGTGGTCGTGGGCATGAGCGGCGGCGTGGACAGCGCCTTTGCCGCGTGGTCGCTTGCGCGCGCGGGGGCCGAGGTCATCGGCATCCATTTCAAGATGGGCGATTTCGGTCCCGCCGCCGCCGGCGTGGCCCGCTGCTGCTCCTGGGAGGACGCGCGCGACGCCCGGCGCGTGGCCGACCTCCTCGGCGTCCCGCTCTACGTGGTCTCCGTGGCCGACGCCTTTGAGCGCGAGGTCATCATGCCGTTCGCGCGGGCTTACGCGAGCGGCCTGACGCCCAACCCCTGCATCGTCTGCAACCCCGCCGTCAAGTGGCGCGAGCTGATCAAGAAGGCCCAGGAGATCGGCGCCGACGCCGTTAGCACCGGCCACCACTGCCGCGTCATCCGGGATCCCGGCTCCGGCCGTCCGCGCCTGCTCCGCGGCCGTTATGAGGGAAAGGACCAGTCGTACTTCCTGGCCCGCCTCTCTCTGGACCAGCTTCAGTGGGCGGTGCTGCCCGCGGGCTGGTTCATGAAGGACGTGATCCGCGCGGCGCTCCGCGACGCCGGCATCCCCATTGCCCTGAAGCCCGAGAGCCAGGACGTGTGCTTCACCGGGCAGGGAGGATACGCGGCCGCCGTGGAACGATACCTGGGAACAGCGCCGCCGCCGGGCGAGATCGTGGACGCGGGAGGCAACGTCCTCGGCCGCCACCCCGGCATCCATCACTTCACCATCGGCCAGAGAAAGGGCCTGGACCTGCCCGGGCCGCGGCCGCATTACGTCACCGCCATTGACGCCGCGCTTAACCGCGTGGTGGTGGGCGGGGAGGAGGACATCTTTTGCCGCGAGGCCGTGGCCCGCGATCTGCACTGGCTCCAGGACCCGCCGGCGCCCGGCGAGGCCTGCCAGGTCAAGGTCCGCTACCAGGCGGCCCCGGCCAATGCCCGCGTGGTGATGGAAGGGCCGCGCCTGAGGATTCTGTTCGATCATCCGCAGCGGGCCGTGACCCCCGGCCAGGCCGCCGTGGTCTATCGCGGCGACGAGGTGCGGGGCGGCGGGATCATCGCCCGGGAGGGCGGAAGTGACTGAGCCCGGACGCCGGCCGATCTGCGCGTTCATCACGCTCGGCTGCAAGGCGAACCGCTACGATACCGCGGCCATGATGGCCATGGTCCCGCCCGGGCGCTACGAGGTGGTGGACCAGGACGCGGCGCCGGCCGGGCCGGTCATCGCCGACGTGTACGTGATCAACACCTGCGCCGTGACCGGCACGAGCGCCTTCCAGTCGCGGCAGATGACGCGGCGCGTGAAGCGCTGGAACCCCGAGGCGCGCGTGATCGTCACCGGCTGCCTGGCCGAGCTGGAAGCGGATCAGCTCCGGGCGGCCGGCGCCGACCTGGTGGCCGGCGTGGGCGCGCGGGAGGAGGTCGTGCGCTTCCTGGGCGGTGACGCCGTCCCGGGCCCGCTCTTCTTCCACTCCGAGGGCGGCAGCCAGCGCCGCGGCCGCGCCGTGGTCAAGGTCCAGGACGGCTGCGACTTCCGCTGCGCCTACTGCATCGTCTCCACCGCGCGCGGCCCCAGCCGCAGCCTCGAGCCCGCCGCCGTGCTCGGCCAGCTCGCGGCGCTGGCCTCCCGCGGCTTTAACGAGGCCGTGCTCACCGGCATCCACCTGGGGCTTTACGGCCGCGGCCACGGCTCATCGCTCGCCGAGCTGCTGGAGATGATCGAGGCCGCGGGGGACGCGCCGCCCCGGATCCGTATTTCCTCCCTCGACCCGCAGGAGCTCACGCCCCGGCTGATCGGGATCATGGCCTCCTCCCGAAAAATCTGCCCCCACCTGCACCTGCCCCTGCAGAGCGGCGACCGCGACGTCCTTGGCCGCATGAGACGGCCCTACACCCCCGAGGAGTTCGAGTCCGCCGTCACCGGCGCGCTCGCCGCCATGCCCGGCGCCGCCATCGGCCTCGACCTGATCGCCGGCTTTCCCGGCGAGAGCGAGGCCGCGCACCATAATACCGCTTCGCTGATCGAGCGGCTCGATGTCTCCTATTTGCACGTCTTCCCCTTTTCCCGGCGTCCCGGCACTCCCGCCGCCGCCATGCCCGGCCAGGTGGCGCCTGATGTCATCAAGCGGCGGGCCCGGGAGCTGCGCGAGCTCGGCGCCGCGAAAAAGCGCGCGTTCCTCCGCGCGCAAGTCGGCCGGACGCTCGGGGTGCTGGCCGAGTCGTGGGAGGACGGGGTCGCCACTGGCACCAGTGAAAATTATGCGCGAGTCAAGTTCGCGGCCCCGCATGAGGTCATCGGAAAGATCGTCAAGGTCAGGGTGGAGACGGCGCAGGCGGGGCACGTGGCCGGGCGCGTCGCGGAGGGTGAGGAGCATCGCGAATAAATTCGCTCCCACAACAAAGGAAGATGGTCGCGGCTGAATTCGCTCCTGCAAGCAAGTCGGGGTCGCGCGGAGGGACGGAATGGTTTATGATGATGGACAGGCCGATGCAACTGATGACACGGGAAAAGTCGAGATGGAAACGACTGACGCGCTGGCCGCGATAGAAGCCAGCCTGGGATACTCCTTCTCCGACCGCTTGCTCTTGGAGCGCGCGCTCACCCACAGCTCCTTTGCCCACGAGGCGCTGCAGTCCGGGAACCCGGCCGGCGGTAACTCCTGCGGCGGCCATTACGAGCGCTTCGAGTTCCTGGGCGACGCCGTGCTCTCGCTGGCCATCTCCGACCGGATCATGCAGAAGTACCCGGACGCGGACGAGGGCGAGCTGTCGCGCATCCGGGCCGGACTGGTCTGCTGCGACCGCCTGGCCGAGCTGGGCCGCACGCTCGGACTGGGCGAGGGCATGAAGCTGGGCAAGGGCGAGGAGGCCACCGGCGGCAAGGCCAAGCCGTCGCTCCTGGCCGACACCTACGAGGCCGTGATCGCGGCGGTCTATCTCGACTCCGGGTTCGAGCGGGCCCGCGAGGTCATCTACGGACATTTCCACGACATCATCGAGTCGCTGCCCGCGATCGAGCTGCTCGCCGACTACAAGACGCCGCTGCAGGAAAAGGTGCAGGCCCGCATGAAGATCACCCCCTACTACCGCGTGATCGCCGAGCAGGGGCCCGACCACCTGAAGACCTTCGAGGTCGAGCTGATCATCGCCGGGAAGCCATTGGCCCGGGGCAGCGGCCGGAGCAAGAAGGAGGCCGAGCAGGACGCCGCCAGAAAGGCCCTGCTCTCCGGCGAGCTCGATGACTGAGATGCCCGAGGCGCCCGGGGCGCCGGCCTGCGCCGAGCTTCCCGTCTCCATGAGCCCCATCCTCTATTTCCTCATCTTCCTCTCCGGCATGAGCTACTCCCTGCTCGGGTCCCTGCTGCCCGACGTGGCCGACCTGTTCTCGCTCTCCCGCACCCAGGCCAGCTCCCTGCCCCTGGCCCAGTTCGCCGGCGACTTCTTTGGCCTCATCCTGCTCGGCTTCATGTTCAGCCGCCCGCGCGCCCTGCTCGTGGGCTCCGCCATCGCGCTCTGCCTCTCCGCCCTCGCCATCGGCGCGGCCCCCGGCTTCTCCCTGGCGATCAAGGCCGCGTTCTTCGCCTACGGCGCGTCGCTGGGGATCATGGCGACGCTGCCCGGGCTCATGGCGTCGCGGCTCGCGCCGGGCCGCTCGGCCCGGGCCATGAACACGCTCTACGGCTTTTTCTCGGCGGGGGTGATGGTGGCGCCGGTGGCGGCCGGGGCGCTGCTGGCGGCGGGCGTGCACTATCGGAGCGCCTTTCTGGCGCTGGGCGCGCTGGCGGGCGCGGCGGCGCTGGCCACGGCCATCGCCCGGGCGCCGTGTCCCGGCCTGGGCGACGGGCTCAAGCCGGGCGCGGTCCGCGGGCTGTGGCGCGACCACCGCTCCCTCTTCATCGTCATCGCGCTCATGAACTTTTTATACGTGGGCGCGGAGACGGTCCCCAACGCCTGGATGCCCAAGTACCTGCACGACACCTTCCCCGGCTCGGCCGCCTTCCGGGCCACTCTGGCCCTTTCCCTGTTCTGGGCCGCCATCACCGCGGGCCGGTTCATCTGCGCTTCCCTTATCCGCCGCGGCGCCAGGCCACAGGCCATGCTCGCCGCGATCGGATTGCCCGCGCTGGCCTGCCTCGTCATCGCGCCGCTGGCCCGGCACCGCCTCCCGGCGGAGGCCGCCTTCATCGCCGCCGGCTTCTTCTTTTCCGGCATGTTCCCGATCATCATCTCCTATTGCGACCGGCTGCCGGAAAACGAGCTGGGCGCCATGTTCATCCTGGTCATGGCCATGGGCATGGCCGGAGCGGCCGGAGCGGGCAGGGGCGTGGGCGTGATCGCCGACAAGATAGGCTTCCCCGCGGGCATGGGAGTGGCCGCCGTCCTCACCCTGCTCGTGCTCCTCATGGTGCCCCTGCTCGGCCGGACGCAACACCCCTCGCGCCAAGCCGAAAAAAGGGGGCGCGGATGAACGCGCCCCCTTATTATGATCCGGCAAAGGCCCTGATTACTTCCTGGGCTTGATCTCTTCCCAGCGGTCGGTGAACACCACCCGGTCGCCGCGCAACTTTTTCATCCAGTCTCTCGCGATCTCGTCCCGCTTTCTGGAGAGGTATTGTTTTTCATAGGCCGCTTTGTCATTCTCGAAGTTGCTCATGTCCGGCGGCGCGGAATCCAGGAAATGCAAGAGCACGACCTGGTCCTGGATGGTCACGGGCTTGTCCGGCCACGGGTGGTCCTGGTCCAGCACCGCCACCGTGGACTCCAGGGTATCGGAGTAACCCACTCCGGGCAGTATGATCTGCGACCGCTCCATGAAGTCCGTGGTCTTGACCTCGAGCTCCAACTGCTTGGCCAGCCCGGCAAGATCGAGCTCGCCGGAGTTGAGCTGGGCCAGGAACCCTTCCGCTTTGAGCTCGGCGGCCTTGAGCTCGGCCTCCGGACGGAGCAGCGCCACGATCCGGTTCTTGACCTCGGCGAGCGAGCCCTGCCGCGCCGGCTCCTCCTCCGCCACCCGGATCAGGTAAACGTGGTCGAGCCCGATCACCGGCTCGCTCAAGCCGTTGCCCGAGAGCTTGAACCCCTCGGCCACGATCGCCGCGCTGTCGTCAATCCCGAAGACCCCGCCGTCGCCTTCCTGGAACCAGTCCGAGAGCTTGACCTCCTTGCCCGCTTCCCGGGCCGCGTCCGCGAAGCTCTGGCCGGAGGCCACCGCGGCCTTCACCGCTTCGGCCTTCTCCATCGCCAGCGCCTGCAGCTTGCCGTGCAGCACTTCCTTTTTCACCTCGTCTCGCACCTGGGCCAGCGGCTTGTACTCCGCGGCCTTGCGCCCCGTCAGCTTGATGATGTGCCACCCGAACTGCGTCTGCACCGGCTTCGATATGTCTCCGGAATTCTTAAGCGCGAAGGCCGCGTCCTCGAACTCCGTCACCATGGACGGGAGCCCGAACGAGCCCGCCACGTCGCGCCGCGCGAACCAACCCAGGTCGCCGCCCTGGTCCTTGGTCCCGTCCTCCGAATGGTCCTTGGCCAACTGCGCGAAGCCCGCGCCCGGTGCTATGGCCTCCGCATAAATTTTGTCAATCAGGGTCTTGGCATCCGCCACGTCCTTTTCCGGAGCGTCTGGGCTCACCCGCACCAGGATGTGCGACGCCCGGACCTTTTCCGGCGCCGTCATGTAGCGGTCCTTGGAATCATCGTAATACTTCTTGATCTCCTCCTCCGAGACCGGGGCCTCCGCCTTCATGTCATCCAGGTTCCAGGCCGCGTATTCCACCCGCCGCGTCTTGCCCAGCAGGTACGACTCCAGGTGACTCCGGTAGTAGTCCGCCACCGCGCTGTCGCCGGGCATCACGTCCGCCGCCACCTGAGCCGGGTCCAGCGCAACGTACTCCACCTTCACCTTCCCGTGATCGAACGCGTAGCGCTCCGCGACCTCGTCCGGAAGCGAAGAGATCGAGACGCGCACCAGGTCCGTGACCTTCATCGCCGTCAGGTCGTTTAGGATCATCCCCTCGAAAAGGTCCTCCGCGAAGCCCCGCGACCCGAGGTACGCCCGGTAATTGTCGTAGTTGAACGAATGCGTGTTCCGGTCCGAAAAGATGCGCGCGATCTCGTCCTGGACCTCCTGGTCGCTCACCTTGATGTCCAGCTTCCGGGCGTGTTTGAGCAACAGCGCCCGCTGGATCATCGAGTCCATCACCTCGCCCGCGAGACGGTCCCGGTCTATGACGTTCTCCGGGATGCGCTGGTCCGGGTACTGCTGCTGCAGCCACTGCATCCGCTCCTGCACCCGCTGGTTGAACATCTGCCGGTAATCGTTCTCCGTGATCGTCGTGTCCTGGTCAATCCTCGCCAGCACGTCGCCCTTCCGGTCCTGCTGCTCACCACCCAGGCACGATTGCACCTTGGACGAGCTCAGCAGGCCGAACCCGCCGAAAAAGGTGACCGCGATCACGATGTACATCGCCTTCACCCAGGTTTTCCCGGATTGTTTCCGCATCCAGGTAAGCATCTATCACCATCCTCCTTGAATCGAATTGAACGGCTATTATAGAGAGGGGGGCAGGGAAAAGCAAGGATTGAAGGATGAAGGATGAAGGATGAAGGATGAAAGTCGGAAAATCATCTCCTTACTTCATCCTTCATCCTTCATACTTCATCCTTCATCCTTCATACTTAAAAAACGCGCCAAGCCGTCCATAAGCCGGGTCCTGTATGAAGCGGTCATTCCTCTCGGACACGGATTACTCCGCGCCTGAAGCGGCCAACCCGGCGGCATCGGGCGGGCCGCCCTCAATCGCCGCCCTATTCGGCCTTGCTCCGGGAGGGGCTTGCCGTGCCGGCATGGTCACCCATGCCGCGGTGGGCTCTTACCCCGCCGTTTCACCCTTACCATGCGGATCGAGTCCGCATGGCGGTCTGCTCTCTGTTGCGCTTTCCGTGGGATCACTCCCCCTGGCCGTTAGCCAGCTCCCTTGCCCTATGGAGCCCGGACTTTCCTCGGTCCCTTGCGGGAACGCGACCGCCTGTCCGACTTGACGCGAGAGTTATTATAGCCATTTCCAGGGGCGGCCACAAAGCAACGGGGATGGCGGATGGAGTGAAGGGAAGAGAGGGGGCCCGGCTTAGCGAGGGGAAAGGAGGCTTGGCCATATCACATGTCAATTTGCCGGCGACAACGTCCGCCCGATCCTGGAGCCTGATACTACCTCCTCGAGGCAATCAGAATCAGTTCGCATGAATCAAATGCTCCGGGCGCTTCTTGCCTCGCTCCCGCGAGTTGAGATAGAATCACGCCATCAAGGGAGCTTGGCGAATGGTAATTTCCAGATTGCGAATGGTTGCTTCGAAGTCAAGTCATGCCGGCTATGGCGTTCGGGTCGGAGTTGACGTGGCGCCGGAGCCGCACCGGAGCATCCCGGCTTGAAATCCCGCGGCGCCATCAGAGATTACGCGCTGATCGGGGCATTGATGGCCGCAGGCCTTTTGATAAGACTGCGCGGATTGGAGGGATGGTATTTTTCCCCGGATGAAGCGATGGTAATTGATTTCGCGAGCCTGGCGTCGGCGAAAGAATTCCTGACGATCGTGCCCGGCAGCGGCCATCCGCCGTTGTTTTTTCTGATGGTCCGCCTCTTGACGAGATGGAGTCTGGACCCGGTTTTTTTACGGAGCATTTCACTCCTCACCGGTATTGCCATGGTGCCGGTTTTCTTCGCGCTTGGCCGCAAGGCTTGCGGGGAAGCGGCCGGGATGGCCATGGCCTTCCTTGCGACCTTCGGGGCGGGCGCCACCCTCATGTCTTCCTTATTGAGGCCTTACAGCCTGGAGGTACTCCTGATATCTTCCGCGCTTTATTTTCTTCTCGATGGCCTCAAAAGAGACCGGCCCCCAACCCTCCTTCTCTACCTCCTCTTTATGACTCTGGCCATCTGGGTCCATTACTCGGCTTTGATCATTTTCGGAGCCACGAGCGCAACCTGGATATTTAAGCTGGCCCTGGATCGAAGTCCTCTCAAAAAATGGCTGGGGGCTCTAGGCTGCCACCTGCCGACCCTGGCCACCCTGGCCGCGATGTACTATTTCTTTTTGCGCGGAGCCATGGGGTCGGATAATCAGTCCCGGGCGCTGGAGGGCTGGCTCAAGCCCTATTTTGCCTCCGGTGCGGGATCCCTGCTTAAGAACCTCATCATGACCTTTGACTTCTGCATCGGATGGCCTTCTCCTTACTTGCTCGGATTGGCCGCCGCCATTGGCTTGATTTTCCTCTATCAAAAATATTCCCGCGAAGCGGCCACCCTTTCCATCATGGCACTGGGCCTGGCCCTGGTCATGAATGTCATGAAATTAAGCCCCCTCGGCGCCACCCGACACAGCTATTATCTCTTCCCCGTGTTGTCGCTCTTGATCGGCAGCGCCTGCCAATACTGCCTAGAATTTTTCCGCCTCCGGGCCGCGGACTCCCGCGGGAGGCGGAGTCCATGGCCCACTGTTTCCTTGGTTTTGTCTCCCGAGGCCATGATCGTCGCCATCATGATAGCCTCCATTCCGCCACTGGTGGGCTGCCTGGAAAATCCGGATTATTACAGGACCCGCGATCAAATGGCCAGATGGGAATTCTCGTTGACCTCCCAAGATCACGCCCAGGCAATGGCTGTCCTCACAAACCGCATTCCGCCCGGGGCCGTGGCTCTGACCGACTCCAGCACCTCGCTCTATCTCACCTTGGGCAGTCAATCGTGGACCCTGCCGCCGGATTTCCCACGAGTCGTTAAACTGGCCGTTGAGGGGAGAATCTATGAGGTCTCTGCTCTCTGGACCTTTTTTCCCGAAGGCCTGGCAAAACAGCTGAGCGATATTGAAGTCTCGCCGAACCTGAACGCCGATTCGATCTATGTCTTTAATATGGGCGATTCCGCGGAGGGACTGAGGCAATCGTTGAGCCGTCTGGGTCAAGACGGCCTGGCCTATGATTATCTTCTCGACCGTTCGGACACGGTAGTATGTATCATCCGATTGAGGAGGGAAAACGGGCCGGCCGTCGGCCCCTGATGATCTTAACTTTAGTATCGTCCGATCAGCGTGGCATTCCCCTCGGCTCAACCGGGGACATTCAGCGCGGAGCAGAGGAAGGCCGCCTGACTTACGGGAACGGCGGCGGGCCGGTCGGGTACATGGTGTTGATGATGGTGGCGGCGCCGGTGCGGCTGGACTGGGCGGTGCTGAAGAAGATGGCGGCCTGCTCCTGGGCGGCCACGGTGGCGGCCGGGTTGTCCGGCAGAAGCAGGAACTCGTGCTCCACCGGATGGAACTGGTAGAGGCCCGCGGTCACGGACGGCGAGAGGTTGGCGGTGACCGGGGCGTCGTTGACCACGAGCCCGGGGACCGGCTTCACGTAGGGCCAGACCAGGCCGGCCCTGGCCACGCGGGCCAGGAGCTCGGTGGTTTCATTGGGCACGGTGTCGTCGTTCACGGCTTCCTGGAACAGGATGTTCCTGGTCCGGGCGCCGGAGAGGCCGGGAAAGGGCTCGCGGGTGATGGCGCGGGCGTAGTTGACGGGGTCGGCCCCGTCCATGACCATTTGCACTCCGGCCAGGAAATCGCCGGAGAGCAGGCCCGACAGATCGCCCAGGAACGCGGACATGAAATCGGAGAAGTATCCTCCGCCCACGTTGAGCACGGACGCTTCCAGGCCGGGCTCGACGCCCACCAGGGTCCCGCCCAGCACGCTGCCCAGCGACTGGCTGCAAAAGGAGAGATGGGAGGCGTCGAGGTCGAGCACCCCGTCGCCCATGGTGTTGCCGTGGATGGGCATGAGGTCAAGGTCCGCGGCGGTGAGGCCCTTGATCATCCGGACAAAATTGATCTCGTCCGCCACGCTCTGCCGGAAGATCTCCCGGATGGAAAGAAGGTTCCCCTCGATGGTGCTGCCGTTGATCTCCAGGTATATGAGCGGAAGGATCATGTCGGCCATGTCGCCGCCCTGGCCGCACTCCATGCCCGATTGCGAGCGCGAGCCGTGGCCGAGCACGTCAATGCCCATGGTGGCGAACCCATGGCGGGCAAAGGTGTCGGAGATGGCGAGCAGGGTCTCCTTGCACACGCCCAGGGCGTGGCCGAACACCACCACCGGCACGGGTCCGTACTGGGCCTTCTGGGGCAGCGCGAGCAGGAACATGAGGTCCTCGCTGTCGAACTCGATGGGCTTGAAGGTGGCCGGGTCGAGCTCGAAGACCTTTTCATGGTTCAAGTACGAAGGCGACGGGAACGAGCCGAACACGAGCAGGGCCACGTTGGTGAAGTATCCGGGCGTGATCAAGGCGTCGTCGGGCAGCTCGGGCAGCCAGGGATCGAGCCGGGCCCAGTTGATTTCGCCGGCCGGGGTGAGCGGCGCAAAGTAGTCAATGATGGTGACCGGCGGAGGCGGCGCGGAAACCGCGGCCTCCCTGATGGCGACCAGGTCTTCGGACACCGATTGCGTGGAATAGGAAAAGAGCAGGCTGATGCGCCGGCGCTCGATCCGGAGCTTGTTCTCGGCGAGCCCGATATAGGGCCGGTACTCGTTCCACAGGGCGGAAAGAGGCCCGGACGCGGGCTCTCCTGACCGCAGCGCCGCCATGTCCGGCGAGGCCGTGAAACTCTCGCCGCACCCGGTCTTGAGGCCGTCGGTCACGATCACCAGGTATTGGCTGCGCGAGTAAAGGGGCTCGGCGGGCCGGAGCCGCAGCCGGTAGCGCTCCGGGTTCACGGTGTCGGCGGGCAGCGTCTCCACGTTGATCTCCAGAGGCGCGCTCTCAAGATAATGCCCGGACTTGGGGTCCACGTTCACCATCATCACCGTGCGCGGGTTGGCCGCCGATGCCGCCGGAGGCGCGGACAGATAGATCATGATGTCCGACGTGGCGCTCAGGCCGTCAAGCTGGTTGAAGGAGTAGGGCAGGATGTTGAAGATCATATCGAGCACCTCCGGCGGGAGGATGTCGCCGAGGTCGCCCAGGTCCAGGTCCAGGGGAAAATCCTCCTTGACCATGTGCACCCGCCGGCCGGTGGGGCTGGTCGGGTCCGGAACCAGCATCAGGTCGGTGGAACCGGGGTTGAGCGGCGATTTTGTAAGCGGGCTGAAATACACGGTCCGCGTCTTAAAGGGGGCCGTGGGGCAGGCGTCATCGGCGTTGGCAATGCCGTCATTGTCAGTATCACGAATGCTGCCCCCGGGCAGGGTGTCACAGGAGCAAAACACGCACACCAAAACCGCGAGTATCGCCGGAAGCGGCCATCTCGATAAACCGTTGCGTTCCATGACACCTCCCTCCCTTCTTAAGACCGCCTCGCTAACCGCCTTTTGTTCCCGTCATTCCGCGCTCATCATACTGCAATTGATAATAAAGAGTCAACACTTTTTTTCGCCGGCGGGTTAATGTATTATAACATGATTGGAGCCGCGGCTGATCGCTCATGGCCGCGGCTATTTGATTTTACCTTGGCGCGTTGGTAGGCGCGAAGGGAGAGGAGGACCGGATGATTGAGTTAAGATTGCCGGACGGCAAGGGGCTCGCCGTGGAGGATGGTATCTCCGCGGGCGAGGCGGTGAAACGGATCAGCGAGGGTCTATATCGGAAGGCGGTGGCGGTCAAGGTTGACGGCGACGTTCTCGACCTGAACCGGCCGCTTCAGAAGGGTGGCGAGTTCCGGGTGCTGACCTTGCAGGACGCGAAGGGGCAGGAGGTGCTCCGGCACTCGGCGGCGCACGTGATGGCGGACGCGGTGCAGCAGCTTTTCCCGGGGGCCAAGGTGACGATCGGGCCGGCGATCGAGAAGGGATTTTACTACGACTTTGATTACGCGCCCGGCTTCAGTCCCGAGGATTTCGAGAAGATCGAGGCCAAGATGGCGGAGATCGTGAAGGGCGACGCTCCGTTCGTGCGGGAAGAGGTGAGCCGGAACGACGCGATCGAGTTGTTCGAGGGAAAGGGCGAGAATTACAAGGTGGAGCTGATCCGGGACCTGCCCGCCGGCGAGGCCATCAGCCTGTACCGCCACGGCGGGTTCGTGGACCTGTGCCGCGGCCCGCACCTGCCGAGCACGGGCTGGATCAAGGCTTATAAGCTCACCCGGGTCGCCGGCGCGTACTGGAGGGGCGACGAGCGCAACCCCATGCTGCAGCGCATCTACGGCGCGGCGTTCGGGGACAAGAAGGCTTTAAAGGACTACCTGCACTGGCTGGAGGAGGCGCAGCGGCGCGACCACAGAAAGCTCGGGCGCGAGCTGGACCTGTTCAGCATTCACGAGGAAGTGGGGCCCGGCTTCGTGATCTATCATCCCAAGCTCGGCCTGATCCGGACGCTCCTGGAGGAGTTCGAGAGGAAGGAGCACTTGAGGCGCGGGTATCAGATCGTGTACGGGCCGACGCTCCTCAAATCCGAGCTGTGGCAGCGCTCCGGGCATTACGACCATTACAAGGACAACATGTACTTCACCGAGGTGGACGAGGTGGAGTACGGGATCAAGCCGATGAACTGCCTTTCGCACATGCTGATCTACAAGAGCAAGGTGCGGAGCTACCGGGACCTGCCGCTCCGGTACTTCGAGCTGGGAACGGTTCACCGGCACGAGAAGTCGGGAGTGTTGTCGGGACTTTTCAGGGTGCGGGCGTTCACGCAGGATGACGCGCACATCCTGTGCACCCCGGAGCAGGTGCGGGACGAGGTCATCGGGGTGATGAACTTCGTGCTGGACGTGATGGACGTATTCGGGTTCAAGGTTGAGATGGAGCTGTCCACCCGGCCCCAGGACTCGATCGGGACGGAAGAGGCCTGGGACCTGGCGACGAACGCGCTGAAGGGGGCCCTCACGGCCTCGGGCCGCAAGTATGAAATCTGCCCGGGAGAAGGCGCTTTTTACGGCCCCAAGATAGACATCAAGCTTAAAGACGCGCTTGACAGAAAATGGCAATGTGCTACAATACAATGCGATTTTACGATGCCGGACCGGTTCGAGCTCGCCTATGTGGGCGCGGACGGGGAGCGGCATCGGCCGGTGATGATCCATCGCGTGGTCCTCGGCTCGATTGAAAGATTTTTGGGGGTCCTGATCGAGCATTATGCAGGGGCTTTCCCGGTTTGGCTCTCTCCAGTCCAGGCGCGCATTCTGCCCATAACCGACCGGCACGTGGAGCATGGCCGGAGCGTGCTCGAAAGGCTCATTGACGCGGGCCTGCGGGCGGAGCTGGATGACAGAAACGAGAAGCTGAACAAGAAGATCCGGGAGGCCGAGATGGAAAAGGTCCCCTACATGCTGGTGGTCGGGGACCGGGAAGCCGCCGAGGACGGGGTATCGCCGCGCACGCGGGGAGGCGATGACTGGAAGATCATGAAGGTCTCCGACTTCATCGCGCGGACGCGGGACGAGATCGGGCTGCCGGCGACGAAGCGGCGAAGGTGATGGGGAGAAGGCCGTAGGGCGTAGCGCGAAGGGCGAAGGGCGAAGGGCGTAGGGCGGTAAAACGTCGGCGCATCAATCTTCACGCCATTCGCGCTTCGCTCTACGCCCTGCGAAAAGATCGCGGCCAAGGCCGTTCCCCCGGGGATGGCGGCGTGAGAGGATCGAAAGTCAACTGAAACAAAGGAGGTCTGAACATTTCACAGCAGGAATTGTTCGTTAACGAGCGAATCCGCGCTTTGCGGGTGTTAGTGATTGATGATGAGGGGAACAAGGTCGGGGTCATGATGACGCGCGACGCCCTGGCTCTGGCGCGCGAAAAGGGCCTGGACCTGGTGGAAGTGGCGCCGGGCACGGACCCGCCGGTGTCCCGGATCATGGATTACGGGAAGTTCCTTTATACGCAGCAGAAGAAATCGCGCGACTCGAGGAAAAAGCAGTCGCAGCAGCAGGTGAAAGAGATCAAGCTGCGGACCAAGACCGAGGACCACGACCTGCAGACCAAGCTCAAGAAGGCCCGCGAGTTCCTGGAAGACGGCGACCGGGTCAAGGTGCACGTGAAGTACCGGGGCCGGGAAATGGCGCACCCGGAGCTGGGCCGGGCCATGATGGCCAAGGTGGTGAAGGAGCTGGAGGACTGGGGCGTGCAGATAGACACGGGCGAGATGATGGGCCGGGCGCTGGTCACCGTGATCCAGCCGCTCACCAAGAGCCAGATCGCCCAAAGATTGAAAGCAAAAGAGGAGGCCAAGGCGGCCGAGCTCGAGAAGGAAGGAGCATAAGGTGCCGAAAGCAAAATCACACAGCGGGGCCAAGAAGCGGCTGTCCCGCACCGGAACGGGAAAAATCAAATACGCGCATGCGTTCAAGAGCCATCTATTGACTCACAAGAAGCGGGACCGCAAGCGCCGTCTGAAACAGACCGGCATCGTGGGCTCGGCCAACATCAAGTACGCCAGGAAGCTGATCCCGTACAAATAATAGTGGCACGGGCTTTCAACCCGCGCACCAACACAAGTCCACCGGTTGCAAACCGGCGGCGCTTAAGGGAGAACAAAGGGCGGGGCATTACCCGGCCCTTTGATTTTTCCTTTAGTTAACCGTTTCCAACCGCACAAGGAAGATAAAGGGGTGTGACCATGGCGAGATCCACGAATGCAGTCGGCACGAGAAAGCGCCGGAAAAAAGTGTTGAAGCAGGCGCGGGGATATTACGGCCAGCGGAGCCGGGTGTTCCGTCGGGCCAACGAGACGGTGAACCGCGCTCTCCGGTACGCCTACCGCGACAGAAAGGTCAGAAAGCGCGACTTCCGCGGGCTCTGGATCATCCGGATCAACGCGGCGGCCCGCGAGCACGGCCTTTCCTATTCCGTGCTCATGCACGGGCTCAAGAAGGCCAACATCGAGCTGGACCGCAAGGTGCTGGCCGACCTCGCCGTGAACGATCCTAAAGCCTTCGCGTCGGTAGTGGAAAAGGCGCAGGCCGCGCTGTAGGGGGCCTTTCTTGGAAGCTGAACTCAAGGCCCTGGCCTCGGAGGCCAAGGCGGCGCTCGGCTCTGCCCGCGACATGGAGGCGGTGGAGGCCGCGCGGGTCATGTACCTGGGCCGCAAGGGCAAGCTCACCGCCGTGCTCTCCCGGCTCGGCGACGTGCCGTCGGCCGACCGGCCGCGCGTGGGCAGGCTGGGCAACGAGATCAAGCATTCGCTCACGGCGATGATCGGGGCCGCACAGGACCGGATCAAGGACGAGAACCTGGCGGCCGAGATCGCCCGCGCCCGCATTGACGTGACGCTCCCGGGCTTCGGACCGGTGGCCGGCCACGTGCACCCGATCACCCAGACGCTCGACGGGATGGTCGCGGTGTTCGAGGGACTGGGCTTCCGGGTCGAGCAGGGCCCGGACGTGGAGACGGACTACAACAACTTCGAGGCGCTGAACATCGGCAAGGACCACCCGGCGCGCGACATGCAGGCCACCTTCTTCGTCAACGACGACGTGGTGCTGCGCACCCACACCTCGCCGGTGCAGATCCGGGCCATGAAGCGATACCAGCCGCCGATCCGCGTGATCTGCCCCGGCCGGGTCTATCGCTGCGACTCCGACCTCTCCCATTCCCCCATGTTCCATCAGCTCGAGGGCTTCATGGTGGACAAGGACGTCAACTTCGGACACCTGAAGGGCGTGCTGATGGCCTTCATCCATGCCTTCTTCGGAACCGAGGTGGGCGCGCGCTTCCGGCCGTCCTATTTCCCGTTCACCGAGCCGTCGGCCGAGGTGGACATCCAATGCGTGATGTGCGGCGGCCAGGGCTGCCCCGTGTGCAAGCGGTCCGGATGGCTCGAGATCCTGGGCTCCGGCATGATCCATCCCCAGGTCCTTAAAAACGTGGGCTACGACCCCGAGCAGGTCACCGGCTTCGCCTTCGGAATGGGAGTGGAACGCATCGCCATGCTCAAGTTCAAGATTGACAGCATCCGGGCGTTCTTCGAGAACGATCTGCGATTTTTAAAGCAGTTTTAAACCGCAGAGGCGCAGAGGACGCAGAGAAAATATTATAATCTTAACTCTGCGTTCTCTTAAGTCTCCGCGGTTAACAAAATGTTTTTAGAGGAGTAACCTTGCAAGTTCCGCTGAGCTGGATCAAACAATACGTTGACGTGGAGCTTTCGCCCACGGCGCTGGCCCATGCCTTGACCATGGCCGGGCTGGAGAGCGCCAACCTGGGCTCGTCTATTCCGGATTACCCGGGCGTGATCACCGCGCGCATCGAGAAGATCGAGCGCCATCCGGACGCGGACAAGCTCACGGTCTGCCAGGTGCGGCCCGCCGATGACGCGGACCCGCTCACCATCGTCTGCGGCGCGCCCAACATCAAGGAGGGCGACGTGGTCCCGCTGGCGCTCACCGGCGCGGAGCTTCCCGAAGGCAAGCTCAAAAAGACCAAGATCCGCGGCGTGACCAGCAGCGGCATGATGTGCTCGCAGCGCGAGCTCAAGGTAAGCGACGACCACAGCGGCATCTGGATCCTGCCGCCCGGGACGCCGCTGGGCAAGACCCTGCCCGAGGCCCTGGGCCAAGATGACGTGATCCTGGAATGCGAGCCTACCCCCAACCGCGGCGACCTGCTGTCGGTGTTCAACATCGCCCGCGAGATCGCGGCCGTCACGGGCAAGAAGGCGCGGCCGCCGCGCTTCGAGGTGATCGAGACCGGCCCGCCGATTTCCGAGCTCACCCGGGTGGACATCGAGGACTACGCGGGCTGCCCGCGCTACGTGGCGCGCCTTTGCCGGGGCGTCAAGATCGGGCCGAGCCCGGAGTGGATGGTGAGGCGCCTCGAGGCCTGCGGCCTGCGCTCCATCTCAAACGTGGTGGACGTGACCAACTTCGTCATGCTCGAGCTCGGCCAGCCGCTGCACGCGTTCGACTTCAACCGGCTCCGCGAAAAGCGCATCGTGGTCAAGCGCGCCCGGGCCGGCGACAAGTTCACCACCCTGGACGGCCAGGAGCGGATGCTGCGCGACGATACCCTGATGATCTGCGACGGCGCGGGGCCGGTGGCCATCGCCGGAGTGATGGGCGGCCGGGACTCCGAGGTCTCGGACGACACGGTGGACGTGCTGATCGAGAGCGCGTACTTCAAGCCGACCGTCATCCGGCATACGGCGCGGCTGCTGGGCATTCCCACCGAGGCCAGCCGCCGCTTTGACAAGGGCGTGGACCCGCTGGGAACGGAGCTGGCGGCGGACCGCGCCGCGGCGCTGATCAAGGAGCTCGCGGGCGGCGAGATCGCCAAGGGCGTCGTGGACGCCAGGGACGCGCTGTTCCGGAAAAAGCGGATCACTCTCCGGCCGGAGCGGGTCAGCCGGATCATCGGCATCGCCCTCCCGGCCTCGCAACAGCGCGAGCTCCTGGAGCGGCTGGACGGCATGACCGTCCGGGAAACGGACGGACGCCTGGAAGCTGAAGCGCCGTCGTACCGGCCGGACCTCTTGGAGGAGCACGACCTGATCGAGGAGATCGCGCGGCTCGTGGGCTATGACCGGGTGCCGGCGTCGCTGCCCGCGTTCCGGATGGACGTGATGAAGCGGCAGCGGGACCTGGAGCTGGGCCGGAGGCTCACCGAGCGGCTGAGCGCGCAGGGCTTCGCTCAAGTGGTGCTGACCAATTTCGAGGACCCGAAACGGCTCGAGGCGCTGGGGCTTGAAGCCGATGACTATCGGCTCAAGGCGGTGAAGCTTGCGAACCCGCTCTCCGAGAACGAGTCGCTGCTCCGGACCACGCTGGTCCCCAAGCTCGTGTCCTGCCTGGCCCTGAACCGCAGCCGCGGCGCCACCGGCGAGGTCCGGATCTACGAGCTCGGCGCGGCCTTCGAGGACCAGGGAGCGGAGCTGCCCCGCCAGCGAGGCATGATCGCGGGCCTGATCTCGCCGGCCACGGAAAAGACGCTGTGGAAGACGGGGTGCCTGGAGGACGGGTTTTACGACGTGAAGGCGGTGGCGGAAAACCTGCTCGGCGCTCTCCGGTTCCCGGGGGCGCGGATCGAGGCCGCGGCCGACGCGGACCCGTACTTCCATCCGGGCAAGTGCGCGAAGGTGATGATCGGCGCGGCGGCGGCGGGACAGGTGGGCCAGCTCCATCCGCGGACCGCGCGGGCGCTGGACGTAAAGGGCGACGTCTTTCTTTTTGAATTGTCATTTGATATGTTGGCGGAGCGGGCGGACTACGTGCCCAAGGCGGAGCCCGTGTCCAAGTTCCCGCCCACGCTGCGCGACATCGCCGTCGTGGTTGACGAAGGGGTGGCGATGGAGGATATAATACGGGCGGCGCGCAAGGTGAAGATCAAGGACGCCCGGATCGCGCTCCACTTGTTTGACGTTTTCCGCGGAGGTAGTATAGCGGCGGGCAAGAAGAGCATGGCGTTCCACGTGAGCTATCAGTCGCTTCAACGGACGCTCACGGACGAAGAGGTAAACGTCGGGCACGGGAGTCTGGCCGACCAGCTTCAGCGTTCGCTGGGGGCGGCCTTGCGCTGAGGGCGCGGGCCGGCGGCGCTGAAAGGGTACAGCAAGGAGGGAGACTATGACCAAGGCCGAAATCGTGGAGCAGATTTACGAGAAAATCGGGTTTTCCAAGCGTGAGTCGGCGGACATCGTGGACACGGTGTTCGAGATCATGAAGGAGACCCTGGGCCTGGGCGAAAAGATCAAGATCTCCGGGTTCGGCAACTTCGTGGTCAGGAGTAAAAGGCAGAGGATCGGCCGAAACCCCCATACCCGCGAGGCCATCACCATCTCCGCCCGCAAGGTCGTCACCTTCAAGGCCAGCCAGATCCTCAAGCACGCCGTCAACACCGGGGTGGTGGACAAGACCATCGAGGAAAAGGACGAGGACTGAGGAAGCTCGCTGGTATCCCGTCATGCGGCGACCTGACATCATGAAAAACCTATAAGACAGGATTAACAGGATTGACAGGATGAAGAAGAAAATGCGAGTGACGTCTTCCGAAAATCCTGTCAATCCTGTTAATCCTGTCTTATCTTTTGCAGGGCAGGCGGCGGGATCATGACTGGTCCGGGACATAAAACCCTGCCGGAGAAACGCTACTTCCGGATCGGTGAGGTCTGCGACATCACCGGACTCAAGCCCCACGTGCTCCGCTACTGGGAAACCGAGTTCCGCCAGATCAAGCCCCATAAGACCAAGTCCAACCAGCGCCTCTACAAAAAGAAAGACGTGGAGACCCTGCTCGCCATCAAGCACCTGTTATACGAGTTGAAATACACCATCGCCGGGGCCCGCTCCCGGCTCGACGAAAAAAAGGGGCCCCCCAAGGACCTCAAACCCCGCCAGCTCGCCATCGAGTTCGACCCCGCCGAGCGCGACGAGCTCATCACCCGCCTCGCCCAGGAGCTCAAACAAATCCGCGACCTGCTTGACACCGAGGTCGAGCCGACCTAGAATAATCACCGGAATGGGAGAAAGGCTTGGGGCTTGAGGCTTGGGGCTTGAGGTCGGAACCTCTTCCCCAAGCCTCAAGCCTCAAGCCCCAGTCCCATGAATATCGGGGCGTAGCGCAGCCTGGTAGCGCACTTGCATGGGGTGCAAGGGGTCGCTGGTTCAAATCCAGTCGCCCCGATTTTTTTATCCATTCCAGCCGGAACCAAGAACGACGCGAAGAGGAACGCCAAGACGCCAAGGCCGCCGAGAAAATAAATGAAAATTTCTTCCTGGCGATCTTGGCGTCTTGGCGTTCCTTTTTGTCATCTTCGGGGGCGGCCTTTTGCGCATCCCGGGCCGGGAACGTATAATTCAGGGTGCAGTAGATTGAGCAAGATGATTGACGTACAGAACCAGCCGGACGCTCGGCGCATCCCCATTGACAAGGTGGGGGTCAAGGACATCCGCTACCCGGTGATCGTCCGGGACAAGGCGCGGGACACGCAGGCCACCGTGGCCTCGATCAGCATGTACGTGAACCTGCCCGAGGACTTCAAGGGCACGCACATGAGCCGCTTCATCGAGGTCCTGAACCGGCGCCACGGCCGCATCACCCTCAACAATTTCCTGGGCATCCTCGACGAGCTCAAGACCGAGCTCAACGCCCTGTCCGCCCTCGTCGAGATGGAGTTCCCCTATTTCATCGAGAAGTCCGCGCCGGTGTCCGGCGCCAAGAGCCTGATGGAGTACAACTGCCGCTACATCGGCGAGATCAACCACCAGAGCAAGCTCTTCCACGTGGGCATCACCGTGCCCGTGACCACCCTGTGCCCGTGCTCGCGCGAAATGAGCGACCGCGGCGCGCACAACCAGCGCGGCCGGGTGACGGTGACCCTGGAGTTCAAGGGCTTCTTCTGGATCGAGGACGTGATCGCTCTGATCGAGGGGTCGGCCAGCTCGCCGGTGTACGCGCTCCTGAAGCGGGAGGACGAGAAATGGGTGACCGAGCACTCCTACGACCACCCCATGTTCGTGGAGGACCTGGTCCGCGAGGTCACGCGGCGGCTGCGCGACGATCCCAACTTCACCTGGTTCCGGGTCGAGGCCGAGAACTTCGAGTCCATCCATAACCACTCGGCCTACGCCATGGTGGAATGGAAGAGGAAACAGGAGTAGATAGTAGGTAGTAGGTAGGGAAGAAGGGAACGATACCATCCCTGTCTACTATCTACTATCTACTACCTACTTACTCTGCCATGCGCCGCGTGCTTTACATCTCCCTCATCCTCTACCTTCCGCTCCTCATCACCGCGGGGGCGGACCTGTTCGGGGATTTCCGGCCGGAGACTTTTGGCAGCCGCCTGTTCCGCGCGCTGTTCGTGATCTGGGTCCTGGACGGGTCAGCCTGCCTGGTGGCCGGGATCGCGCTGCTGCGCCGGCTCGTACGGCGCGCCATCCTGCCCGGGTCCGCGGCGTGGTGGTGGCCGCTTTCCATCGCCGGCGTGATCGCCGGCATCCCGCCCGCCTACATCCTGGTCGAGCTTGCGGTCAAGCTGGCCTGGTACCTGAGCTGAACCAGCGCCGATGATAAAGCGGCCGGAGGACGGGGAGGGTCAGGGCTTCAGTTTTCAGTTAATCGCGAGAAGTTGCAAGTCCCGAGCACCCCCAAGATTAACTGAAAACTGAAGCCCTGACCCGGAAAGAATTGACCCGGCGGCTTCGAGTTGGTAAATTCTAACGCTGTTTGGCGAAAGCGATGGATGAACGACGACAGGTACTGATCAGCCTTTTGCGCGACCCGAACGAGGACGTGCGCATCAGCGCGGCCGAGGCGTTGGAGCGCCTGGAGGGGATGTCGAACCTGGGCGCGCTGCTCGGCAAGTACCGGACGGGCGACAAGACCTTGAAGCTCAAGGTGATCTACGCCATGGGCAAGCTCCGGGCGGAGGACTGCCTGCCGGTGCTGATCCACGCTCTCTCCAGCGCGGACAATGACGTCAAGGGAGCGGCGGTCCGGGTGCTGGGCGAGATCGGAGAGTCGCGCACGGTGCAGGCCGTGATCAACATGCTCAATGACCCGAGCGTGGACATCCAGACCCTGGCGGTGGAGGCGCTCGCGAACTTCAACCAGAAGAACCTGATTCCCCACCTCATCCCCGTGCTGGAGCGCGAAAACAAATACCTGGTCATCGCGGCCATCCGCACGCTGGGCAGGCTCAACGCCGCGGAGGCCATGCCGCGCATCATCGGGCTCACCCGCCACTCCGACCCGGACATCAGAAAGGCCGCCGCCGAAATCCTGGGAAAGATCGCAGGATGAATAAAAGTGATGAGTGATGAGTGATGAAGGACAAAGTATGAAGGATGAAGGATGAAGGATGAAAAAATAGTGACCGGACCGGACGAGCAAAGGCCCTCTCTTCTTTCATTCTTCAGCCTTCAGCCTTCATTCTTAAGACATGCTTCCGCTCCCTGGCTCCTGGCGCTGGGGCTGATGGCGGCGGCCGTGGTTCTGCTTCCGGCCCTCGCGGGCAAGAGCGTGGTGGATTTTCCCTGGACCTGCGACATCGGCTACCAGTGGGTCCCGTTTTCGGCCTTCATCCGGCGCTGTTATTCGGCCGGGGTATTTCCGCTGTGGGACCCGTATGACCTGTGCGGCATGCCTTTCCTGGCCTTTGCCCACACCGGCTCGCTCTACTTCCCGGCAATAGCGTCCCAGCTCCTGGCCGGGGCCTACCAGCCGGGCACGACCCTCGACATCTTGATCCACCTCAGTCTCACCGCCGGGTTCTCCTTCGCGCTGTTTAGGGCGGCCGGGCGGTCCCGCGCCGCGTCCTTCTGCGCCGCGGCGGCGTTCGCCTTCTCCGGCTACTATTTCAACAACATCAACTTCCTGCCGTCGCTGCACACCGGAGCGTGGCTCGCGCTCTGGTTCGCCTCCTCCTTCTCCCTGCTAAAGCGCCCGCGCTTCCGGCCGTTCGCGCTCTCATCCGCCGCCTTCGCCGCCATGATCTACGCGGGCGATCTGGAGCTGATCGTGTTCGGCGTGCTGGGCATGGGCTTCGAGCTCGGGCTCCGGCTCCGGGAAAAAAGTCTCACCACCCATGCGGCCCTCGCGCTGGCCGGCTCGATCCTGATCGGCGCCATCGCCGCCTCGCCCCAGCTCCTGCCCGCGATCGAGCTGCAAAATCTTTCCGTGCGCTCCGGATCGTTCCTCCCCCGCCACGGCCTGCGCAATGACTGGTTCTTGCCCCTGCTCGCGCTGTTCCACGCCCCGATCCCCGAGGCCATGTTCCCGGCCAACCACGGGCTCGATCCGTGGTACCTGGGCGCGTTCTTCATCCTGCTCGCCGCGTTCGGCCTGAGACACCACGCCTACGCCCGGCGCCGGCTGCTGTGCTTCCCGGCCGCCGCCGTTTACCTGATCCTGATGTATACGCCGCCGTTCAACCTGGTCTTCTCGCGCATCCCGGTCCTGGGGGCAATGCTGGTGCCGCTGCGCATCTGGCCGGTGCTGGAAATTTTTTTCCTCCTGGCCGCCACTCATGCGCTGGACCAATGGATGGCCGGGTCCGCGCCGGCGGGAGCGGATGAGAATAAAGCGGCGGCCGGCGGCCAGGCCGTCCCCTTCGGCCGCGGCGGCGCGGCCTTTCTGATCATCTTCGCCGCGCTCACCGCCCTGTCGCTGCCTACCATGCGCCACGGCCTGGCCGCGCGCTACGTGTTCTGCGCGGCCCTCGCCATGGCCGGACTCGCCGCATGGCTTAGGCTTCCCATCCTCCGGCGGCCCGGCGCCAGGCCGGCACTCGCCGTGGCCCTGGTCCTCGCCGACCTCTACCTGCTCGCCCTGGCCTGGCTGCCCATGAGCCCCAAGGATGAGTTCCCGGTTGACCCGCGCCTCGCTTCCGTGCTCACCGACACGGCCGCGCGCGAGCGGTACGCCATCATCTCCATCACCGGGATCCTTGACCCCGCCCTGCCCTTCCACCTGGGACTCCGCCTCAACGCCGCCACCATTGACTCGTTCTCGCGCGTGCCGCCGCGCATGAGCGCCATGCGCCTGGCCGGGCTGTACCCGGCCCTTTTCACATACTGGAACGGAAGGCTCGTGCATTACGACCAGATGGCGGTGCGCGACCCCCAAAAGCTCGACCCGGCCCGGCTCGACCTGTTCAACCGGATGAACGTGGCCTGGATCATATCCCGGGACCCGTGGAAAGCAGGCGGACCCGGGCTCGAGCTCGCCCCGCTTCTGTCCGGCCCCGGCCTCCATATTTACCGGAACGCGGCGGCCCTGCCCCGCGCCCGCGAGGAGAGCGGAGGGCGGATGATCGCGCGGGCCGTGTCCTACCCGGCGCCGGACCGGGCGGAGGTCCAGGGCGGGACCGCGGTCACGCTCAGCGATTCGTGGTACCCGGGCTGGCGGGCCTTTGCCGGCGGCCGCGAGATCAGGATCGAGACCACCGAATCAGGCTTTAGAAAATTCTCGTCGCCCGGCTCCGCTCCCGTCATCATGCGCTTCATGCCCGCGAGCTTCCGCACCGGCCTGTTCGCCGGGATCACGGCCGCGGGCCTGATGCTGATGGCTTTGCTCATCCGCCCTGGCCGGCGCTCCGGCCTCCGCCGTCCCCCCTCCTGATCCGCGCCCTATAGCCTTTGACAAACTCCCGGCGCTCACTATAATAGGCGCTGAAGCAGTTGCCGTTCCGGGGCATGGGGAAGCGGGGAGTTCCATGGCGGAGCGGCGGGAGCAATCTTCGCGGCGATCGGAGGCGATTGGAAATGGGTAAGATTCAGCGGGTGGGAGTGTTGACCGGCGGGGGCGATTGTCCGGGACTGAACGCGGTGATCCGGGCGATCGTGGTGCGGGGCGTGCGCAAGTACAATTTCAAGATGATCGGCATCCTCAACGGCTGGGCCGGCCTCCTGGATTATGAATGGAAGAACCTGGACCGCGAGGAGGTGAGCGGCATCCTGCACCGCGGCGGCACGATTTTAGGCACCAGCCGTACCAACCCCATCAAGACCCCGGAGACCAAGGCGCTCACCATCGAGAACTACAAGAAGCTCCGGCTCGACGGCCTGATCGCGATCGGGGGCGACGACACCCTGGGGGCCGCGGTCAAGCTGTGCTCGGAAGGGCTCAACGTGGTGGGCGTGCCCAAGACCATTGACAACGACGTGGGGGGGACGGATTACACGTTCGGGTTCGACACGGCGGTGGAGATCGCCACGGAGGCGATAGACCGGCTGCACTCGACGGCGGAGGCCCACCACCGGGTGATCGTGGTGGAGGTGATGGGCCGGAACGCCGGCTGGATCGCCACCTATTCCGGCATGGCCGGCGGCGCCGACGTGATCCTGATCCCGGAGCAGCCCTTCGAGCTGGAGGACGTGGTGCAGTCGGTGAACGCGCGGCGCGAGCGCGGCCGGACCTTCTCCATCGTGGTCATCGCCGAGGGGGCCTTCCCCAAGGGCAAGGAAAAGATGTACCTGCAAAGCGACAAGGTGGACGAGTACGGACACGTTCACCTGGGCGGCGTGGGCAACGCTTTAGCCAAGGACCTGGCCCAGATGACGGGCATGGACGTGCGCACCACCATCCTCGGCCACACCCAGCGCGGAGGCACGCCCTCGGCCTGGGACCGCGTGCTCGGCACCCGCTACGGCGTGATGGCGGCGGACATGGTCGCGCAGGAAAAATGGGGATACATGGCCGCGCTGCAGGGCTTTAACGTGGTCGCCATCCCCCTCTCCGAGGCCGTGGGCGTCAACAAGAGCGTGCCGCCCGAGATCTATGACGTGGCCAAGAACTTCTTCGGGTGAAATATTTTCGGGGCGATCCCGGCGGGGGCGCGGCAGGACCGCGCCCCTGTTATTTGCGGGTCATACTAAAATATGGGAAACGCCGTACCAGTGCTCTATTACCACCGCGTGAACAACGTGGACCGGCGCATGGCCGTGGCGCCCGAGCTGTTTCTCGCCCAGATCAAGCGCCTGCAAAAGAGCGGATGGCGCGCTCTTGGCATGGCCGAGCTCCTGCGCTTCATCGAGACCGGGGACAAGCCCGGCCGCAAATGCCTGGCCATCACCTTTGACGACGGCTTCGCGGACAACTGGTATTACGCCTTCCCCGCGCTCCAGAGCGCCGGCATGAAGGCCGTGATCTTCCTCATCACCGAGCGGGTGGGAAACGGCCCGCCGCGGAAGGCGGAGGCGGGCCCTGAAGTGCGGCCGTTCGACGAGGCCAACAAGGCGGCCCTGGCCGGCGACCACGATGACTACCTCCGCGCCTCCGAGATCAAGGAGATGGCCGCGAGCGCGGTGGCCGAGTTCGGATCGCACACCAGGCGCCACCGGCCGTGCTTCAAGGGACCCGCGATCGAGCGCTTCATCCTTTCCGCATCGCCCCAGTGGGCGCGCCAGGCACTGGCGGAGGGCGACCTCCGGCCCGGCGCGCCCCTGTACGAGTGGGCCTCCGACGTCGCCGTGCGCCGCTACCAGCCCGATCCCGCGGTCAAGGAAAAACTCGTCGCATTCATGCGGGAGCATGGCGGATCGGCCGCGATCAAAGAAGAAGGCAAGCAGGCCTGGACCAGAAAGCTCCGGGAGGAAGCGCGGAGCATAACGGCCGCGTCGCGGGGCGGGGAGCTGGAGAGCGAGGAGGCCGCGGAAAAGCGGGCGCATGAGGAGCTGAAAAAGTCGCGCGCGGCGGTGGAGGGACTGGCCGGAGCGCCGTGCCTTGCCCTGTGCTGGCCGTGGGGCCATTACAGCGAGCTCGGGATCAGGGCCGCGGAGAACGCGGGCTACAAGCTGGCGTTCACCACGGAGACCGGCGCCGCCATGCGGGACAACGACCCGTTCACCCTGAACCGGGTGCGGGTCAGCTCGACCATCGCTCCGCGCGCGCTCGACCTGATGCTCGCGGCGCTGTCCACCCGGGCGGGCGCCGGGCTCGCCGCGGCCCTCTCCCGCGCCGGGAGCGGGGACCAGGGCCGGCGCAGTGAATAATGATATAGAACTGGTTTCATAACCAGAACAACCATCTCCGATGAAAAGATTATTAACAAGGATATTCAGGATTTCCAGGATGATTTCCGGTTTTCTTAATCCTGAACCTCCTGAATATCCTTGTTAAAATATTCTTATCGGGGTTATGAAACCGCCTCTAGTCTATTTTGGTGCGGGCGAGGAAGCGGAAACAGGAAGGAGAACATGGCGCCACGGCTGAAAATATTGCTCAGCAACTCGCACCCGGGCCTCCATACGGGGTCGGGGATCCAGTTGTTCCTGCTGGCCCGGGAGCTGGTGCGGCGGGGCCACGAGGTGACGGCGGCGTTCAACCGCAAGGCGGGCGCGGCGGGTCCCGCGCCGGAGCTTAGCCGGCTGCGGGAGGCGGGGGTGAAGGTGGCGCTGCTGCCGTTTGCCAAGCTCAAGTACTCGTACACCATCCCGGTGCTCATGGAGTTCGGGCAGTACCTGTGGGACCACGATTTCGACGTGGTGCATTCGTTCGCGGGCAAGGACTTCAACTACGTTTTCATCCTGTCCTATTTCGCTCCGATGGGGGCGCTCATTTTGAACCGGGGCACGTGCGTTCCGCTCGACGTTTTCAACAGCATCAAGTACCGGTCGGGCCGGGTCCGGAAGATCATCGCGGTGTCGGAGGCGGTGAAGGACACGCTGGTCCAAAGCGGCCGGATCAGGCTGGACAAGATCCAGGTGATCTACTCGGGTTTCGACGCGGAGGCGTTCGATCCGGGGATTGACGGCGGGGCGGTGCGCTCGGAGCTGGGGCTTCCGCTCTATGTGCCGGTGATCGGGACGGTGGGCTCGCTCCAGTTCAAGCGCGGGCACTTAAAGGGCGGGATGGAGCTGCTTACGGCCGCCGGCCTGATTTTGAAGGAGCGGCCGGAGGCCAGGTTCCTGCTGGTCGGCGAAATCAACCGCGAGCGGTTCGAGAAAGCGGCCGGCCCGCTCGGCATCGCGGACAGGTTCCTGCTCACCGGCTTCCGGCGCGACGTGGCGCGGATGATGGCGGCGTGCGATTTCATCATCGTGCCCTCGGTGCGGGCGGAGGGTCTGACCGGGACCATCCGCGAGTCCATGGCCATGAAGCGGCCGGTGGTGGCCACCGACGTGGGCGGGAACCGCGAGCTGGTGACGGACGGCGAGACCGGCTTCCTGGCGCCGCCCTCGGACCCGGCGGCGCTCGCGCGCGGCGCGCTTCAGCTCCTCTCCGACCGGGCAAGGACCAGGGCGATGGGGCAAGCGGCGCGGCAAAAGGTGGAGCGGCTCTGCTCGCTCACGGCGCGGGTGGACGCCATCGAGAAGATATATCGCTACGCTCTGGAATCCTCGCCCTCGCCGCGGCGGCCCAATTTTTTACAGCGCGGCATTCATAATATGATCCAGCCGCTCCTCCAGCGCTTTAATAACTATATGACTATTGAATGAAGGCCTGGTCATTCCGGACATCCGGGGCTCGGGCCCCCTCACTCGATGTCCTTCTCCGACTTGACCGCGATGCCTTCGAGCAGCAGCAGGGCGGTGAAGCATCCGACGCCGCGGGCGAGCTTGCCCTTGCGGTAGACGTTATAGACGCCGCATGAGGGGCTTCTGTCCTTGAGCAGGGCCTGCTTGGCGCCGCAGAGGTGGGCGATGCGGAGCGACTCGACCGCTCCGCGCATGAACTCCCGGGTCACGTCGGCGCCGCCGCGCTGGATGATGCGGGCCTTGCCGGAGCGGACCAGGGACCCGTCGCCGGCGTCGAACTCGGCGGGGTCACGGGGGATGGGGAGTCCGGAGAGCGACTCGGGGCACACGGGCACGATGGCCCGGCCCCGGGCCCACTCGATTACCTTGTCGTTCTTGCTGGAAGCCCCGTTGTAGCGGCAGGCCACGCCGAGCAGGCAGGCGCTGACCAGGACCACGTCGTTGTCATCTTTTCCCATGCCCGTCTCCTCCCCGCCATGATGTTCGCGGCCGATTCATGCTCACGCCCATCTTAGCCAACTCGGAAAAGCGGCGCAACTGGTTGGTTAGATCCGATGCCGGTCAGGCGTTTAGTTTAACCGCGGAGGCGCAGAGGACGCGGAGAAGAAAATATAGATTAATTTTCAGTGCTGTCCAAAATAAACGGACCGGAGAACCGCCAAGACGCCAAGAGCGCCAAGGATTATTTTTCAACACGATTTTAAGAGGGCTTGGGTGCGAATGTTTCTGGCTTGGCGCTCCCGTCGGCCGGTTCGCCAAGC
>DATKZS010000107.1:0-17800 GCA_035527835.1 bacterium | reverse complement strand
AGGAAATCATCCGGGAGATGCGCGAACTCTCGCTCGCGATCGGCGAAGCGACTACGGTAGGGGTGAAGAAAAGAAAACCCAAAAAACAAGCCAAGTTAGGCTTAAGTTAGTGCCATTCGGGACACGATACTTAATTCCTTTCCTTGCCCCCTGCTTTCGCTCAAGCGGCATGGCCCGCGCAACTTGGCCCCGCGCTTCACTTCTTTTCCGCTTCATGGGCATCGAGCGGTTCGAGCTGCCGAGGCAGTTTTTTCCGCTCGGACTTGAGCCGCGGTCACGGAGCAGCCTGCGTAACAAGCAGGGGTATGGTCTCCTCGATGCCCTCGCTGCCAGGGAGCTTGTTTGCCCCTGAGGGGCAGCCGATTAATAACCCGGCGTTTCAACGCTGGGACCGCCGTCCCGTGAAGGCTCTTCCGTCCCGGAGGCACGGGTGAGAGCGCGCTCTTGCCGGCACCGTGGCCCGGTTCACCCGTCCATCCGGGACGGCGCGGTCTCGCAGCCTCGCGGCCCCAGGAATGAATTCCCGGGTTATTAACCGGCCGTCCCTCCGGGACATAGGTCTGGGCGAAGGCGATCTGCTCCTTGCCCGGGTCGCCGTTCTGGGCGATGAGATAGCAGGCGTATCGGGTCAGGGCGATGTCGTCTATCTCGCGCCTGGCGCCCGATCCCAGCTCGACCATTTTCCTGATACCAAGAAAATGGTCCTTGGGATCGTAACCCGAGGTTTTGCAGGCGGTTATCGCCTTGTCCACGACCTTGGCGAAATTTTCCCATTTGGCATACCCCAGCAGCATCTGGAGATCTCGGGCAAACCAGTAGTCAACTCCGGTATTGGGGAATTTCCGCGCCATCTCCTCAAAGCTCGTATGCAGTCGAACCACGATCTCCTTGTCCATTTTTCGTCCCTTCTCGCGGGCCATTATACAAAATCGCGTTTCATGATGTCAAGCAAAAAATGAAAAAGATTGCAGGAAGGGAAAATGAAGAGAATTGAACCACAAAGACTCCAAGGGAATGAAGTGAAGACAAGAAGAAAAAGCTCTCTTCTTTCCTTCGTGTCCTTTGTGCCTTCGTGGTTCAATCAATTCATTTCTTCATCTCCTGCTCCGGCCCCTTCCGTGCTCCCGGCTTACGATCCTTGAGCCCACGGTCCAGGCAACGTAGGACAACAGGGAAATGAAGAGTATCGCGGTCGCCACATGAGATATCACGGCGTCCTCCTTGGAGGTGGCGGGGACACTCCGCTCCGCCGCCGAAGCGGCTTTGGCGCGCAGGTTGCTGTCCCGCATTCCTCGCGTCCATGTGGAGGCCGCCCGACAAGAGTGTCGGGCCTACCTCTTGATTGGTCCCTTGTTTATCGCTCCCGTTCATAAGATGTAAGGCCCTTGAACCCGGATTCGGAAAAAAAGTAATCCCCGCCCCAATAGTTTTGTCCTCAAATCGGCCGCTCTCGCTTCCCGCCGGCAATGTAAATTTTTTCCCATCGCTGTTGAGCCCGCCTTTACATTAATGAGAAGGCCCGCGAGGGTCCCGCAAAGTTTTCACGATTCACTGTTGCATTTCGCAACGGCCATTTCAGGCCATTGCATTTTGCAACACTTTTATGCCGAGCTGCAAAAAGAGAGCGGCTCTCAACCGGCCCGTCGGCCGGAACTACTTTTGTCTTTGCAAACCCGTCAAGCGCGGCTCACCTTCCGGGCGTTTTTCCGTCATATCCGCATCCGGAAAATAGTAGCCGGTAGCGAGCCGTCAGTAGGCAGGGAACGTGTTCTCGGTTTTTCCCTTTGCGCCATTCGATATTTGCTCCGCCCTTTTCGATACTCTTTCTCGCGGATCGTTCTTCTTACTTCTCCTGGCTCCTTGCTCCTGGCTTCCGGCTACTTTCTTTTGTTTTTTCTCTCCTCATCTTCTTCCCCTGGCTCCTTGCTACCGGCTACTATTCTCTTCCCAGCCCCTTCCCTTTCCCGGCCGATTGTCCTAGACTGCGGGCAGAGGGGGGCGGCGGATGAGGGACGCTATGGTGATGTGGCGGAACCCGCGGCTGGTGGTTTTGGCGGCGGTTTGCGCGGCGGTTTACGCGGCGGCGATGGTTCCGTTCAAGGTGCTGGTGATATTTCCGGGGTTGGCGGAGGTGCGTCCGGCGGCGGCGCTGCCGGTGGTGTTCTCATTTTTGTTCGGTCCGGCGGGGGCGTGGGGCGCGGGACTGGGGAACGTGGTCGGCGACGTGCTGGGCGGGATGTTCGGGCCGGGCTCGATTTTCGGGTTCCTGGCGAACTTCGCCTACGGCTACATTCCGTACAAGCTGTGGGAGGCGCTGATGGGCTCGCGCGAGGTCACGGCGGAGCTCACGGCATGGCAGGGGCGGGTGCCGGGGTGGATGCGGAGGCCGCGGGCGGTGGCGCTCGCTCTGGCCGGGGCGTTGGTGGCGGCGGTGGTTGTGATCGTGGCGCTGCGGTTTGCGGGAGTGGTGGACGTGTCGAAGCTCGTGACCTGGAAATGGGCGGGCCGGGAGGCCGCGCTGGGAATGGCCGCCGCGACCGGGCTGTTCGCGCTGATCGCGGTCATCGGGCTCAGTTCGCTGGTGCTGCTTTTCTACTCGCCCATCCGGCTCATGGCCGTGGTGTTCGTGGCGTGCATGGCCTGCGCCGGGATCCTGGGATGGGGCATCGAGTGGCTCGGCTTCTTCCCGTTCCGCGTGTTCGGGACCTGGATCTTCGCCAATAACTTCATCCTCTGCGCCCTGCTCGCGCCGCCGCTCTTGATCCTGCTCCATCCCCGCGTGGCCGCCAGATACATGCTCTATACCGACCTCCTCGAAGCTCCCCCGACGACCGCCCCGCAACCAGCGGATGCCGTGGACGAGAGAGCCGCAATGATCGAAGCGCCCGCGCCCGACGGAGCGCCAAGGGCCAAAATCACTCCCCACGCCGCCCGCCGCACTGCTGGCGCCGCCATCGTGATCGCGGCCACGCTGGCGCTGTTTTTCGCCGGCGTGCTCATAAGCCCGGACCAGTTCGCGGCCCTTACCGGCTCGTCATCGGCTCTGGTCAAGGGCCTGGCTTTTACCCCTATGGTTGCTGTTTTGTTTATGGGGCTGGCACTGCTCTAAAAGTAATTTGTATTCTACACAACAATTAAATCAAGCCATTTTTTAATTATATCAATATGTTATGTGGATGCCTTAAAAAAGTGGTTAGCTATAGTGTTTTTTGCTTGACAACCATACAATATATGGTACATTTCGCACAATTGAGGCTTACCTCAGCGGCGGAACGGTAGGCTCTCTAGGGTCTCGATGGTCCATGGGTAGGGAAAAAGTTGGAGTTGAATACCCCCTGTAGCGGGTGAATGCCGATCACGCGACCAACCACACCCCCAGTGGACCCTTGCCAGAATCTGTTACAGGAATTGTTGAGGCTGTCCTTGCCCATGAGGCCATCGAGACAAATTCTCCGCACCCGCCAGTAGTCCCGGGAAGGGATCATCCCCTTCCTTTTTTATCGCCCTCTCTTCAAGCCCGATTTTTTGAACCACAAAGACACAAAGGGAATTAAGGAAAAAGTGCTTAAATCCTCGGGGTCCGCGCTTGAAAATCCGCGAAATTTAGAATCCCCCATTAAATAGATTTTTCTGATTCCCTGGTGTCTTGGTGGTTAAGTTCTTTGTTTAAATTCCGATCCCGACCTGGGTGTGTCCCGGGGGGTGGTTGAGGAAGTGGGCCTGGGATTCGATGGAGTAGGGGGATTTGATGTGGAGGTAGTTGTTGGGGTCGTCGAGCACGTCGGCGAGGATGGAGATGAGGAATGCGGGGTCGGTGGAGGAGGTGCGGATGATGCCGCCGATGCGGGGCGAGGTGGGGTCGTTCTCGGCGCGGGTGAGCTCAGCGATGACGGCCTTTTCCGCGGCGAGGTCGAGGCCTTGCACGGTGGCCAGGAGGTCGTTCATGGAGAGGATGAAGATGGTGTTCTGCTGGAGCCGGCGGCGGAGCTCGGCCGCGGCGGACGCCACGTTGTTGGTCCCCGGCTGGGTGAGGTCTCTCATGCGGGAGGCGATCACCACGTCGTAGCTCGCGCCCGTCCGCGCCACGGAAAGCAGGCGGGCGTAGCTCACCTTGTAGAACATGGTGCGGGGGATGATCTGCCAGCGCGGCAGGATCACCCGCCGGAAATCCTCGATGAAATTCTTGTTCCGGAACTCGTGCGGCGGTATCACCGCGATATGGCGCTTCCTCTCCGTGGTCATGACATGACCGGCGCGGGCCGGATATTAATGATAAAGGATGGCAGGCGGAATGTAAAGGACGAGGCGGACCTGCTCGCGGCTTTCCACACCGCGGCGGCGCACCTGGAAGCGGGCGGGGTATTTATCACCAGCCCTGACCACTTCGCCGAATCTTTCCATCCGCCGAGAATAGAACAGTCCACTCCGGCGGCGGAATGGAGGTGACCTACATCGAATACTCCCACGATCCGGACCCCGAGGACACCATGATCGAGAGCATCGTGTTTTTTCTGATTCACGACCGGGACGGACTGCGCATCGAGCCCGACCGCCACGTTACCGGGCTGTTCCCGAGGGCGACCTGGCTCCGGCTGCTGGACGAGGCCGGCTTTGACGTGGAGCAACGCTCGTTCCGGCTGGAGGCCATGGAGCGGCCTTATGAGCTGCTGGTCGGGGTCTTGCGCGAGGGATATTGACCGCTCGCCATCAATTGCCGGTAGCGGGGAAGGACCTGGCGGCGAAAATAAAGCGGGCCGGGTGGAAGGCTGGTATTTGCTTTCCACCCGGCCCGCGGCCGTTAGTTGGCGCGGCCCCCGGGGAGGGGGCCGCGGTCGGGGTCATGGGTCCAGGAGCGGTATGGCATAGGGCGTGGAGGTTATGCCGCACACCGCGGAACCATCGCGGAGCAGGGCGCAAGCGGTCCCGTTTCTTCCCCCGCCCAGAGTGATTACGCCATCAATTGTGGTCAAGGGTGACGGGGAGAGGACGGATGGTTCACCGGAGTGCTGTGTTCCTCCCCAGCACTCGACCGCTCCTCCTGACTCGATCAGACAACTCTTTCGTTTCATCAGGTTGAGGGAGAGGCCGTCGGGATTTCCGGCCACGGTTACGGGGAACACGGAGTCAATGGTGGTCCCGTCTCCGAGCATTCCCTTGTCGCTGTATTTGGAAATTTGGTTTTGTCCCCAGCACTTGACGTCTCCGGAGGCGAGGACGGCGCAGGCGTGGTTCACTCCCAGTCCGGCATCCACGACGTTTTGCAGTCCGGAGACGGAAGTGGGCACGGTGCACTGGTCCGTACAGAACTCGAGCTGGTAGATCCATCCATGGGGAGGATAACAATTCGGGGTGCCTCCGGGCAGGACCTCGCAGTGTCCATGAGCATAGAGGTCATCGCCCGGGACCGTGCATTCTCCGCACTCTTCCACTCCGAGCTGTCCCTGCCGGTTGTCGCCCCAGCATTGCAGGGTGCCGCCGGCCAGGATGGCGCAAGTGAAGTTGTCTCCGGCCGTGACGGCCACGGCGTCGGTTATTCCAGGGACGGTCACGGCATTGTAGGAAACAATGGTGGGTGTGGTATTGATAAGGTTGGGCTTGATGTTGACGCCGCTCCAGGAGCCGAGTTGCCCGAAGTCATTGTAGCCCCAGCATTCGATGCTGCCGTCGGCGATGAGGGCGCAGGCGTGCTCATACCCGCAGGTCACGTCCACGGCGTTTTCCACCCAGAGGGCGGGCTGGGGAAAGAGGCTGTCATTGAGGGTGCCGTTGCCGAGTTCGCCTCTATCATTTTTGCCCCAGCAATGGACCCATCCCCCGGAGTCAACGACGCAACTGAACCGATAACCCGAGCACAGGGCCACGGCATCGGATACGCCGTACACGCTCACCGGGACGTCAGAGGAAACTCCCGTTCCTCCCCGTCCATCTCCGAGTTCTCCGTACTGATTCGATCCCCAGCACTTGGTCCGGCCGTCGGCGAGCATGGCGCAGACGAAGTTGCTTCCCGTGCTGATATCGGCGATGGGCACGGGCTCCAGGGTCATGATGACCACCATGTCGTTATAGTCCCAGTCGGCGAGGTAGAAGGGCAGGTCCTCGAACTCGATGCGCCATTGGTAGTCCGAGAGCCGGGTGACGCGGGCGTAGCCGGAGAGGGAGGAGTGGCGGTAGGCGCCGAGTCCGCGGGGCGAGCCGTCCACCTCGATTGCCAGCTCCACCTCCCGGTCAATGGCGATCATGCGGTAGAGGGTATATTCCTCGGGCTGGCGGTCGTTGATGAGGAGTCGCTCGAAGGGAGCGGCGAGGTAGAGGTCGCTCATGAGGCCCGCTTCCGCGCTTTCCAGGGTAAAGGTCAAGCTCCCGGCCGCGGGCAGGATGATCCTGTTTTCTTCCACCACCGCGGGCGGCTCGACAATTTCCGAGCCGCCTTCGGGGTCATCCGGGGTCGCGGGAGGGTTAGCGGGCACACCCACGACTACCCCGTCCTCGTCCGCCTGAATCTGGATGATTCCCAGTTGGCAGGTGTCGGAGGCAACCTCGACAAAGCGCTCCCACTTGTCGCCGGCCTTGTTCTTGTAGGCCAGCACCGCCAGGTACTCCCGGTCCCCGTTCCCGTCCTCGGCGTAGAAATAGAGGATGTAGCGCTGGTTTTTCTTCAGGCCGGTCAGAACGAAGCTGCCGTCGGGGTTGAGCTCGGCCCTGATCTCCACTTCATCCTTGTCCACGGCCGCGACGTAGATCTTTTGCTCCCCGGCTCCTTCCGCGGCCATGGACACCGCGCTGGTTTGCGCGGTGACCAGGTCGAGGGTCCCGCTGACGCTGGTGAACACGCTTTGCCCCGATCCGGGCAGGAATCCGGATTCACCGCAGCCCGCGCCGATCAACGTGAGCAGCGCGGACAGAATTGCCATTGTTATGAAGGTCCTGGTTTTCATCTGACTCCTCCTTGCGGGCGCCACGCCCCTTTCGTCTGAAAAGGTTTATCTTTCCCTTGAAAATCCGGTTTCAAGCCCACTGGCTTGCCCCCAGCGCCATCCCTGGTAGTTGCTCCGGAAATCGGAGATTATGGTCCGGGGGCTGAAATAGACCGTGGCGGCCACTTCATTGACCAGTGTGCCTTGCTGCTTTCCCTCCACGGTGAGGAAGTGATATGACAGGCGGTCGGAAATTTCGAAGTTCAGGTCCGAGCCGGACCTCAGCCTGATGCCTCCCATCAGGCCCGGATACATGGTCCCGGAATCCATGTTGTCGGTCCGGTCCTGGATCTCGACCTGCTTGAGCATGGCATAGGCCCCGACCAGCGGACCGCCGAAGAGATCGGTCTTGTGTCTGCGGTACGAATAAAGGAGCGCCACGTTGGCCTCCATGATGTCCACGGACATCCTGGCCTGGTCGTGATCCAGATGGGCGTTCCATTGGTTGTGGCCATAGGTGGTTTCCAGGTGGACGGAGGTGTTGGCGGTGGGGAAGGCGCCGATCCGGTAGGCCAACCCGTACATGGCCATGCCCGGGAGCACGATCTCGGAGAGCTCTTCGGAGGCGAGCATGCGATAGTTGATGGCCAGGCCGGTCCTGGGCTCGGCGCGGACCTGCATCAGGCGGTCCGCGTCAACCTGTTCGCCCTGGCGGACGTAGAGCAGGCTGCTCAAGAGGGGTTCGCCGTCCCGGTTAAAGGTCCGGATGTGGTTCCAGCCGGGCGTGGTGGTGAACCCTTCCGGGAACCTGCCCTTTTCCTGGCCGTTGATGCTGACCATGGCGCCGTCGAGCTGGCCGGAATAGCTCAGCAGCATGGGCAGTCCGGTCTTCATGACCTTGCCGGTGAGGATGATGGGGTCGGTGCCCAGGACGTCGCTGCGGGCGAAGGGCCGCTGGGTGCCGCTGGTGTAGTAATAGGTCTTGCGCTGGGCGTAGTCGTGGGCCTCGGACACGCTCACGGCGCCGTCCTGGTTGCGGTCATACATGGTCATGCCTTCGAGGAAGAAGTGGGTGTAGATGTCGTTCTCAAGCGCCTCATCCTCCCGGGCGGTCTCGCCCCAGGAGCAGACCCCGATAATCATGGAGGCCTCGCTCGCGAACTCCACCGGCTTGACGAAAAACCCGGCCTTCATCAAGGAGAGCTCGGAGGCCACGTCCTCCGGAAGCTCGCTCTTGCCCATGCCGGAGTGGCAGCAGGCCATGATCATGACCTTGCGCCGGCTGGTCAGCCGGTTTAGTTCATCCACCAGCTCACCCATCTCAATCGCGGTTTCCCGCACGTTGTCGAACGCGGTGTCGTAAGCCACCAGGTACTGGTGGAGTTGATAATCCTCGTCCCGGGCCAGGGTCCCGTGGGTGGAGATGTAAATAACCACCGTGTCCTCGGTGCTCATGTTTTTATCGTCCAGGTGATTGAAGGCCTCGTGGATGGCGACCTTGGTGGTCTGCCAGGGCTCGGTCAGCTCGATGACAAGATCGAACCCGCCCCGCTCCGGGTCTCTTAGCGCCGCGGACATGTCGGCGGCGTCCTTGCCCGCATAGTGGAGGCCGCGCCAGCGCGAATCGCGGAACTCGTTGATCCCGATGACCAAGGCCAGGCGGCGGGGCCGGTAAGCCTGTTCCAGGGTCTCCCGGTCGGGTGGAGCCGCAAAAATAACCTGGCCCGCGCCCCATAGCAGTAAGCCGAGGAGCGCAACCATTACCCGGGTTCCATGAGTCCTGATCATTTTTCACCCACCTCGATCTGAAAACAGTCCATCCATTCGTGGCGGAGCCGGTTATCGGAGGAGGCCTCCCGGTGCCGGCTGACCTCCTTCAGAACCCGCTCTTTCGCGGCCCCGACCCCCGGACCCTGAGCCGAAGGAGGATACGCCACCGCGCAAAAGGTCTGGGCGCCGGAAAAGCGCGCCAAAGGATATACCAACAGCTCGCCGCCGGCGGATGCGTCGTAAAAGCCCGCCGGTTCAACCAGTCCATCCTCGCCCTCGGGGAATATGACCTCACAGTCCGTGGCCCCGCAACGCGCCAGGTAGAGCCAAACCGGGCTGTCCACCTGGTAACGGAAAAGCAGGCTCGCCGCCCGCGGGTAGCGGCCGTTGTTGTCTCCCCGCTCCACCGTCGGGGCCCGGCCCGGTTGATCGGACTCGGTCAAAACCAGGAATTCGAGGAAAACACCGCCCCGGGCCGCGGCCGCTCCTTGCTTGATCCCGGTCCATAAGCCGGACTCCGCCACTTTATGCGCCGCCACCGGCACCAGAAACATCAGCACGACCAAAGCGGCCAGGCCAAGCAAGCGGGTCCCTTTCCAGGTCTTTCCCTGCTCCGCGACCAGGACCGGGGCGCCGGCGGGTACGCACGAATCGGCGGTCATTATGGACCGGAACATGTCCGTCTTCTCGTCTTCGCTGAGCGGGTCAGGTCCGTTTGTCGGCTCGAGCAGGCCAAGGACTATTGCCCGCTCCAGATCGGCCGGCAGTCCCAGGATGGTTTCGGCGCATTCGGAGCAGGGGTGTTGGAGGTGGGCCATTATCGAGAGCCTCTCCTCCCGATCGGCCGCTCCCTTAAAAAGCCGCTCCACCGAGCCTGGTTTCAGGGGGCAAGTATCCACGTCAGTCATCCCCCAGTTTTTCGGCCACCAGCTCGCGCAGCCGCGCGCGGAACCGCGAGAGCCGGGTGGTCACGACGGTTTTCGAGACGCCCATCGCCACGGCGGTCTCGGCCACGGACTTTCCTTCCCCATAATAAAGCCGGGCCGTCTCCTTGAGAATTCCCGCCACCCCGGCCTCGAACGAGTCGGCCACCGCCCGCGTCGCCTCGTGGATCAGCATGATCTTTTCAGGGTCGGAGCCATGGGTTTCCATCACCTTGATATATTCGGAGAGCCCCCGCCGCTCCCGGGCGTTCTCCTTGACGTGGTCAATGCCCTGGTTATGGGCGATCCGGGCGCACCAGGCCGCGATGTTATAAGGCGGCTCCAGCGAGCCGATGCTCCGAAAGGCCCGCGCGAACACCTGCTGGGTCAGGTCCTTGGCGGATTCGCGGTCGCCTTGCGTGTAAATCTTTGAGATATAAAACACCATGTTCAAGCACCGCTCAAATATTTCCCGGCAGGCCTCGGGATCGCCTTGGGCCGCCTTCAGCGCAAGCTCCTTGTCGTCTTCCACCATGCAATACTTTGAATCCCTTTTTTCGAACTCCATCTGTACTAACCGCGTTTTAGGAAGATTGTCACAAAAAAAAACCCCTGATAAATGGCTTTTTCCATCAAACAAGGGGCAAACCCTTGGTTAACTCTGGAGTTTGGGCCCGAGTGGATCACGGTCCTGGTCGAGGAGTTCCCCCGCATTATTTGCGGGCGGCCTTGCCGGGGCGGGGCTAGAGAAGAGTTTCGAGCGGCGAGCCCTGGCGGATGAAGACGGGGTACTCGTCGAGCGGGAAATCGAGCGCGGCCTCGGCGCCGCCGGCGTGGACCTGGCTGCGGTCCCACAGATAGACCCAGTCGTTTCCGGCGGGGAAGGTGACGGTGCGGGTGGCGCCGGGTTCATGGATGGGCGCGACCAGGAGGTCGGGGCCCAGGGTGTACTCCCAGGTCCAGATGTCGGCGTCGTTTTTGACGAGGTTGATAATGGATTTTCCGCGGGCCCAGGCCAATGCGGCCTGCCGGGTCATATACGGGATGAGCTGGTAATGGAGGTCCAGGTATTGGCGGTATATTTCCAGGGTGTCCTGCCGTTCCACGGTGTCGCCTCCGATCATCCAGGGGCGGTGCTCGCCCTTGCCGCCGTTTTCCATGAGCGGGCACATGGCTCCGAACTGGGCCCATCGCAGGAAGGTCTCCTGGTCCCTGGGCCCGTCCTTATAGCCGCCGATGTCGGAGCCGGGCGCCAGGTAGCCGATGTCGGCGGAGAGGTAGATGTTCACCATCGCGGTCTGGAGTCCCTCGAAGGTCGGGTCCTGTTCTCCCACCCATCCGGCGAAATTGATTTCGCGCCTGGCATACGGAAAAGCCAGCATGACCGGCTGCCCCACGATGCCGGAGAGATCAAGGTACTCCACCGGCCGGGCCATGATCACCCGGTCCGGGCCCAGGCGGCGGCGGGTATAGTCGAAGAAGTCCTGGTAATACCGGTCGTTGTGCGCCCACGGCTTCACGGGCCCGGCATAGGGGGACACGGATACGAACAGCGAAAAGGGCTCGATGGTATCGCATTTCCATCCGTCAATGCCCATATCGAGGATGGGGTCCATCAGAGAGTGCCACCATTCCAGGGCCTGGGGATTGAAGTAGTCAATCAGGGCGCCGGCGGACGGACTTTTCGGCCAGGGGATGGGCATGCCGTCGCCCATGAAAAAGTGGCTGGCATTGCCCTGGTTGTACAGGTCCTGTTCGGGGCAGGTGGTGTCGCCGGCCGCGCACGCGACGTTGATCACGGGATTGACCCAGAGAATAACCCTCACCCCCCGCTGGTGGAGCCAGTCAATCATGCCCGGGGCGTCCGGGTACAGGGCGGGGTCGAACTGGAAGGTGTTGTAGCCGGTGGCCCAGGGGCTGCTGATCACCACCGCGCCCACCGGCAAATCGCGCGCCTCGTAATCCTCGACCAGCTGCATGATCTGGTCCTGGCTGGTCGGGTCGCTCCACGCCCAGTGCTCGAACACCCACGCCGGCCAAGGCGCTGCCGCCACCGTGTTCTCGTCCGAGGACCCTTGCCCCCCCCGGCAGCCCGCGAAAACCAACAAGCCCGCCGCGGCTAGACCCAGGGCCAGGGCCCAAGCCGCCCGCTTCATATTTGTCGCCATGCACCACGATGCCGCCTGCATTTTCAACCTCCCGGCCGCGCCCGGCCCGGACCTGGCTTATTAAGGAAAACAGAAATTATTAGACAGCTCCTCATGCCGCATTGCGGCGCCCTGAAATCATGAAAAGATACTTGACAGGATCAACAGGATTTACAGGATTTCCCGGAGCGGGCAAATGCTTATTTTCTTTCATCCTGTCCATCCTGTTAATCCCGTCAATATTTTTTCTTTGCCCTTCAGGATCATTGTCCACAATTTACTGTTCCTATTCACTCTTGTCCAAAATAGGCCGTAAGAAAACCGCCAAGACGCCAAGAGCGCCAAGGATCGCCAAGTAAATCATGATGTTTCTTCGCGGACCGGCAAAGAATAGCTCCGGAGCGTTGGCCCCAACCGGCTTGGCGAACCGGCCGACGGGAGCGCCAAGCAAGAAACATACGCACCCAAGCCCTCTTAAAATCTTGTTTAAAAATAATCCTTGGCGCTCTTGGCGTCTTGGCGGTTCTCCGGTCCGTTTATTTTGGACAGCGCTGGTTCCTATTAGTAATTCAACCTCACGGAAGGTCCGGGTCGCTCTCCAGCGGCGATCCCTTGCGCACAAAAATCGGATACTCGGTCAGAGGCGCCCACACCGTGGCCTGGGTCCCGCCCGCATGGACCCGGGAGCGGTCCCATAAATAAACCCAGTCATCGCCTTCGGGGAAGCTGACCGTGCGGGTGTTTCCGGTCTCGTAGATGGGCGCCACCAACAGGTCCGCGCCGAGCAGGAACTCGGACTTCCAGATCTCTTCGTCGCTTTCCAGGACCTTCCACAGCGATCCGCCGGCGAACCAGGCCATCCGGGCCTCGGCCTGCATGTAGGGGATCAGCTTGTAATGAAGGTTGACGAAGCGGCGGTAGATGTCGGTGGTCGCCATCCTCTCCACGGTGTCGCCTCCGATCATCCAGGGCCGGTGCTCGGAGTTGCCGCCGTTTTCCATGAGCGGGCAGACCGAGGCCAGTCCGGCCCAGCGCAGAAAGATCTCGGGGTCAACCGTCCCGGCGGACCTGTATCCGCCGAGGTCGGACCCGAAGATCAGGTAGTTGTCTATGGCCGAGTAGAGCATGTGGGTGAGCGCGACGTGCATCCCGTCCCAGGTGGGGCTCTGGTCGCCCACCCATGCCGCGAAGCTGACGTCGCGGGGAGCGAATGGAGCGTAAAGAGACACGCCGGGGATGCCGAACTCGGAAAGGTCCAGCGCGGAGTCCACGCTGCGGGCCATGATCACGCGGTCGTTGCCCAGGCGCCGGCGGGTGTACTCGAAGAAGTCGCGGTAGTAGCGGTCGGTGTAGTCCCACGGATGCACCACCCCGGCATAGGGCGAGATGGGCACCAGCAGGGCGAAGGGGTCGGTCCCGTCGCATTTCCAGCCGTCAATGCCCAGGTCCAGGACCGGGTCAATCAGATCGTGCCACCACGCCACCGCCTCCGGATTGAAGTAATCAATCAGGCCGCCGCAGAAATCCTCGCCGCCCGGGCACTTCCACCAGGGAATGAGCAGGTCGCCGTCTCCCATCAGGAAGTGCCTGGCCTTGGCCTCGTTGAACAGGTCGGCCTCCGGGCAAGAGGGCGCGCCCGCCTCGCACATGGCGTTGAGCACGCTGGTGATCCAGAACACCACCCGCACATCATGGCCGTGGAACCAGTCAACCATGGCCTGCGGCTCAGGGTAGAGCGCCGGATCAACCACGAAGGTGTTGTAGCCCGTCTCCCACGGGCTGTCAATGATGATGGCCCCCACCGGGATGTCGTGGTCAATGTAGTCCTGCACCAGCTCGATCGCGCTGTCCTGGGTGGACTCGCCCAGCCAAACCCAGTGGTGGAACACCCACTCGGGCCAGGGAACGGCCCCGGAGCGGGGACGCGCTTCCTCGCCGGTGAACTTGCAACCCGAGACCGGGCCCAACATGGCGCAGAAAATCAGCGCCGCCGCCAGGGCCGGACCTAAGCTCTTTTTCAAAACACCCCTTGGATCGCTTTTCACTGGCCAGCCTCCTCCGAGGTTGAAAATCATTCCCGGGATCTTCGAGGTTCAATCATATAATTTTGCGCGCGCGCGGTCAAGACTTTTTTTTACCTGATGCTCAAAGCATGTCCGGCGGCTTTTGGCGGGGATGGGAACCATAGAAAGGAGGTCATCCACGACGTTTGACGGGTGGCCTACGCGGTTCCGCCCGGCGGAATTGCGTGGGCAAGGGCCGCGGGCTGGGCAATCAAAACCGCTGCGCGACCCACCCAGCCAAACCACAAACCTCTCTTCGGGGCTTGGGGCTTGAAATTGAACCACAAACCTCAAACCACAAACCCCAAACCCCTACTGTCCTATCGCCATCCAATCGAACGTTGCGCTGCCCGTGGCCGTGGCGCCGCCGAGGGAGCGGAAAACCGCGGTAAACCCTGACCCGGTTATGTCTTGGATTTTCGTCAACACGAACGCCTGGCCGCCGATGTCGGAGGAGAGGCCGCCGGCGGTGATTTTGGGAGCGGAGCTGAAGGGGGTGGAGAAGGTGACGGCGGCGCTGCCGCTGTTGGCGTTGTTCACGGCCAGGAACGCGGTGCCTTTCTCGATCCGGTCGCCGGCGATGGTGAGGGCCGAGGGCACGGAGGTGATCTGCTGGCGCGGGGTCATCTCCTGGTCAGTCCCGACCATGACGCCCAGGTACACGTAGGGCCGGGAGAAGATGTCCGGGCTCAAGGGATTAACGCCTCCGAGCAGGACGTTGTATATGCCTCCATCAACCTCCACCGCCCCGCCTCCTGGCACGAGCAACAGGAGACGCCCAGGAAGCCCAACCCTCGCTTGAAATTCAAGCTGACGCTGGATTCCGGGCATCCCTACCTCCTGGAAAGGGACCTCATAAAAAGCACCATCGAAAACTTCGGCCTCGGCCTCTGCCACCGCGGAATGCTCAGGGGAAAGATCGCCATTCCGATCCACGACCATGAAGGAAGCCTCGTTGCCTACGCCGGGAGAAACGTGAACGGCGAATGGCCCAAGTACAGGTTCCCCATAGGCTTCCACAAGAGCCAGGTCGTCTTCAACTTGCGCCGCGCCAAATGCTGCAACAGCCCGGAGCTGATCATCGTGGAAGGCTTCTTCGACTGCTTCAAGGTCCACCAGGCCGGATTTCAGAACGTCGTCGCCTTGATGGGATGCTCCTTGAGCGAATGCCAGAGAAGGCTCGTCCTTTCACTCAAGAGAAGGCTCTTGATTCTCCTTGACGGCGACGTGGTGGGAAGAAAGGCCACCAAACAACTCGTGCAAGCCCTGCGCGGCAAGCTGCCCGTAATCCCGAAATACGTGCCGCTGGGAAAGCAGCCGGACAACTTGGACGAAAAAAGCCTGCAAAGACTCATCGGAACAAGGAGGTAATTCAAAATGACCGACCAAGACTCTTTTTGCCCGGAATGCGGCGCTCTCCTCTACCACCAGGAAGGATGCCTATTATGCATGGCCTGCGGCTGGTCCGCGTGTTAATGAGGCTCTTGAGGCCCAGACAAACCCGAAAGGAGGGACAAAGTATGAAAGACGTTTACACCATCGTCAACAACGGCAAGGACAAGAAGGGCTTCTGGCTCAAGATCGGCGTTGCCTTCGAGAACCAGGACGGCAGCCTCAACGTCGCCCTCAACTGCCTCCCCCTCGACGGCAAACTCCACATCAGGGACCGGAAGGAAAAGTAACCAAGCAAACCTGGAAAGGGGCGGGATGCAGCACCCGCCCCATTTCCTTTTTTTGATCTTTATGTATAGCGGCCTTTGGGACCGGGAAGGGATGGAACAGCGACCGTCAAAATGGTTTCGGATGCGGAATTGATAACGGCAGAGATGGACGTGTCGCCATCCATGAAAAATACAGGGCGCGGTGACTTCCTCAACCGTTATAGCACGGAATGCGATGCGTGTCCCCGGTTTCCACGTGGGGCATGGTCACGGGATTCTTAGGGCGGTCATAAATTGTTTTTATCATTGGGGCATCTCGCGAGCATTCGGATGCAGATTAACCAAAGGATTGTGTCTTTAGAAGGTGCTAGTCTTCATCCGGGTCTTGATTGTAGCCGATTACCCCGCCTATGCACGCTCCCGCAACTGCTCCCCATCCACTGATTAGCAATCCTACTGCACCTAGCCCTATCATCCATCTGAGCGCTGATAGCTTCTTCTTCTCAAGCTTCTTTTGTCTGGAATAGGGCGCTCTTGTGAGGCCATACACTGCCCTAGCGCTTCTTGAAGAACGGGTGCCTTTGCTACGGTTGCAGTTTATGCAGGCAGGGTAGAGATTGTTAAGATTGTCGGTGCCGCCTTCGGCTCTGGGATTCGAGTGTTCAACCTCCCAAGCTCCTTTTCGGCCTTGCCTTCCATAGTTGATGAAGCTTAGCCTTTTTTGGCAGATGTGGCATCTTCCATAAGTTTTGTCGTAAATCTCATTAAGTCTATCATCGTCCCAAGACATTCGTTTGCTCCTAAATGGATTGAATCTTGTTGCACATTCTCATTCACTATCAAATACGATTATATAGTAACAAGCCAAAGATCGTTTGTCAAGGGGAATATTGACTGGTTGCAGGATTTATTCATAGCTTCAAGGGAGAGTGCGCGTGGGTCAATACGTTCGATTCAATTCAGCAGGCGCGGACGGTGATCGGGAAATGGGCCGATTGGTACAATACTGAACGCCCCCACCAGACCCTGGAATTGATTTCAATTTCTAACCAGGATATGTCCGCAATGTCCCCGGCTTTGTAATCCTTGTCAGCAGCATCGCAGTAACGCCACCGTGGAGTCTCCGAGTTACGAGTCAAGTTTATTTGCTTTTTCTACCTCTTCTATAAAATATGGCAGAGTATTACTGAATCTCGCAAAATAGCTTGACAAATCTGTATTTTCATGCTATATTCATTGCATGGAAACTCAAAACCTTCAACCCTACCGCCCCCGACGTGATTTCGCCGGGATGGAACAACGACGACTCGCCGCCGCCAAGCTTTTCAAGCAAGGAGTCGCCCAGGCCGAAGTCGCGCGCCAACTTGGAGTTTCCCGCCAGGCCGCCAGCGTCTGGTTCGCCGCTTGGAAGAGGCGCGGCAATAAAGGGCTGGCCGCCGCCGGCCGCGCCGGGCGCAAGCCGCGACTCACCGTGTCCCAACTCCAAAAGGTCGAACGGGCTCTTCTCAAAGGCCCCCGCGCCCACGGCTTGGACGCCGATCTGTGGAGCCTGCCCCGGATCGCCGAGGTCATCGTCCGCCAAACCGGCGTCCGCTATCATCCCGGCCATGTCTGGCGCGTGATGCGGGATTTGGGCTGGAGCGCCCAGAAGCCGCAGCCCAAAGCGCGGGAGCGGGACGAAGCCGCCATTCACCATTGGAAGACCCGCAGCTGGCCGAACATTAAAAAAAAGCCCGCCGCGACCGGGCGCTCCTGATCTTTCTCGACGAGAGCGGCTTTTCCCAGAAGCCGGCCATCCGCCGCACCTGGGGACCGCGCGGGCAGACCCCGGAGCTGATTCATAACTTCAATTGGAAGCGTCTCTCCGCGATCGGCGTCCTGGTCTGCACTCCCGGCGGCCGCTCGGTTCGGCTGCGCCTGCGCTTCCAGGAAGGATCGGTCAAGAGTCCGGACCTGGTGAATTTTCTCATGGCCCTCCGCCGCGAGTTTCCGCGGCCGGTAACCCTCCTCTGGGACCGCCTGCCCGCCCACAAGAGCGGACCCACCCTCGACTATCTCAACCAAGTCTATGAGGAGGGCTGGCTGGGGCTGGAATGGCTGCCGCCGTATGCGCCCGAGCTCAACCCGGTGGAATACGTTTGGGGCCACCTTGATGGCGGCGTCATGGCCAATTATGCCCCGCCCACCCTGGCCGAAATTCGACAACGGCTGCACAAAGGCGCGCACCAAATCTATCCTCGCCATGATTTGCTGAAAAGTTTCCTCAAAGCCAGTGGTCTCTTTTTTTGATCCTTTTGTCAACGTATTATGCGAGATTCAGTA
>DATKZS010000106.1:0-21687 GCA_035527835.1 bacterium | reverse complement strand
CGTCTTGGCGGTTTTCTTACGGCCTATTTTGGACAAGAGTGTCTCAAAATGAAGAAAAACTGCCCCTTCGACACCATCTGCTTTCACGCTCAGCAATGCGCGGAAAAGTATTTAAAGGCCCTTTTGGTCTACGAATCCGTTGAATTCCCCAAGACTCATGACCTGCGGGCATTGCTTCAGTTGGTCCCGCTATGGAGCCAGCTCGTGTTGGAAACAAGAGAGGCGATCAAACTCAATCGTTATGCCGTGGAGTCTCGTTATCCGGATGATTGGGACCGGTTTACCCGGAATGAGGCGGAAAAAGCGGTGGCCGTTGCCAAAAAGGTTCGGAAAGCAGTCCGGGACAAGCTTCCCCCCGAAGCCTTGGCGCTCGGAAACAAGGGCCGTTCGTGATATTATATGGTGAATAGGGAAAGGGAGGCGAATCCGAATGGATTACCTTGATTTTTACGGCCTGGAGCAGGAGCCGTTCTCCTCGGCGCCGGTGAGCAAGTTCTATTACAACTCCGCCCAGCACCAGCGCGCCCTGGTCCGGCTCATGTACGCGGTGGACACCATGAAGGGACTGGCCGTGCTCATCGGCGAGCTGGGCACCGGCAAGACCACCCTGGCCCGCCGCATGTTGGACAACCTGCCCGAGGAGGAGTACGAGTCGGCCCTGCTCGTCATCATCCATTCCGGCATCACCGCGGACTGGCTCCTCTCCCGTATCGCGCGCCAGCTCGGGGTCGAGGACCCGGCCCCGGAGAAGCTGAAGCTCCTGAACCAGCTCTACTCCCGCCTGGTCGAGCTCCACGAGCAGGGCAAGAAGGCCGTGGTCCTGATTGACGAGGCCCAGATGCTCCACACCCGCGAGATCATGGAGGAGTTCCGAGGCCTGCTCAACCTCGAAGTCCCCGAGTCCAAGCTCATCAACTTCGTCTTCTTCGGCCTGCCCGAGTTCGAGGAATACCTGCACCTCGACGAGCCCCTGGCCCAGCGCGTCGCCCTCAAGTGCAAGCTCGAATCATTCAACCTCGAGTCCACCGACGGCTACATCACCCACCGCCTCCGCCTGGCCGGCGCCAAGGCCCAGCTCTTCCACTCCGAGGCCGCCAAGCTGATCCACCATTATTCGCGCGGCATCCCCCGCCTCATCAACACCATCTGCGACAACAGCCTGTTCGAGGGATACCTGCTCAAGAAAAAATTCGTCGAGCCCGATTTGGTCCAGGCCGTGGCCATGGACCTGGGCCTCGCCGCCATGCCCAAAACCGCCCGCCGCCCCCAGCGCGGAGGCCCCGCCGACGTGCTCCGCGGTCCCGGCGCCGGCCGGGTCCAGGACCCGCGCCAGCCCCCGCCCGGACGCCGGCCGGTCAAGGCCCAACCCGCCTACGAGCAGGAATATGAGGACGACGAATTCCCGGAAGGCGTCAGCATCGAGCCCGCGGAAGATTCCGATACCGAGGTGGACATGGGACTGGCCGCCCGCCGCCAGCCATCCATCGGACGCGGTTACGACATGGAACCCGAGCCCGTGACCGAGGCCGAGGCCTACGAAGTGCCCGCCATTCCCCCGGTCCCCACCGAGCCGCCGCCCGAGTTCGAGCCCGCGCCCTCCGCCGGCGCCCGGACCCGGGCCAACCCCGACGACATTGACGCCATGTTCAACGGCCTCACCGACAAGCCCGAGCCCAAAAAACAGGGCCGCGAGGATGACGCCATTGATGAGATGCTGGACGACCTGGAGGACAAGTGAAACACCAGCGGACAGCGGCTGGCCGGCGGCATCCAAGCCGGGTAATATAAAAGGCGGGAGGCCAACTCATGGATTTCCCTCGCATCACCTCCATCAACATCAAAGGCTTCAAATGCTTCCGCGACTTCTCCGCCGACTTCTCGGAGTTCGAGGTCTTCGTCGGGGCCAACGGGACTGGAAAGACCAGCCTTTTTGACTTTCTCAGGTTCCTCCGGGACGGCGTGAAAGATAAAATCCCCCCGGGCATAATAACGGGCTTCTTGGGCCAGGAGGTGTTTAATAAATCAAACAAATCAGAAGGTGATTTCTTCTCATGGTCTCTGCAGTTTGTTAACGGAAACGGCTTGGGTATTTTGTATGAAGGGGAATTGAAGGGTCCAATTGGAAAAATCATTATAAATAAAGAGGGAATCGCATGCCCTCACTGGAAAAGGATGGATAATATAAACTACGACCGCTTGGTTAATCGTAATCCTGATTGGGCATTTGAAGGCGATATTCGTACTTACAGAGGCTATAATATTGGACCTAACCAATTGGGACTTCAATTCCCCAGCGAGAAAAACAAAGCTATAAATTTTCTCTCTGATTATATTGGGTCTTGGGGATTTTATAGTTCATTTGAAATTGACCGATCAACTATGCGCCGCAGCATTCCAATTGAGCAACATGCGGAGTTGCGTGAGGACGCCGGCAATATTAGTGCGATACTCTTCAACCTTTTTACCGATCACGCCGACATCTATGACGCTCTCCAGGGTTACATCAAACAGGTGATCCCCGGATTTCGGGGGCTTAAAATCCGGGCGCGGGGCGGGCCTGGGGAAGTTATTGCTTTCTGGACGGAAGAAGGCATCAAGAGCGAATTAACCATGGCCGATCTTTCCGACGGCGTTTTGAATTTCATCATCTGGGCCACTCTATGCGTTCATCCCAACCCTCCCCCGCTTATCTGCATTGATGAACCGGAGGTCGGCCTGCACCCCCGCGCCCTCCCGCTCCTTGCCGGACTCTTGGAGCAGGCCACGGAACGGACTCAGGTCTTTATAACGACTCACTCTTCCTATATGCTCGCGCAATTTCCTTTTCAGAACATCACGGTGATGGCCAAGGAGAATGGAGAGGTAGTGGCGAAAAAGCCGGCAAGCTCCAAGGTCCTTAACGCTTTTCTGGAGGATTTCGGCCAGAGCGATATTGAGGCCATGCATAGGAGCGAGGAACTGGAGACCTTCTCGTGATGCCATGCCGGCTCGTGGTTTATGTTGAAGGACCAAGCGACAAGTCCGCAATGGAGGTCCTTTTGTCCGAAAAAATCAAAGAGGCCGCGGAAAAGGGGATCGGGATCTGTTTTAATAATCACTGGCAGGGCAAGACCGCTCTGCTGCAAAAAGGACCGGAGCGGGCCGCTGATATTCTGATCAATGACTCTAACGCCCATGTCGTTCTTCTTCCTGATCTATATCCGAAGAACGCGGGAGGGCCGAATGAAACCGTAAAGGAGTTGAATGATCTCTTGTACGGCAGGGTTCAAGAAGCCTTGAGAAAGAGAGGAATAACCTCCTCTGATCCTTTCCTGGGCCGTTTCCACGTTCACTGTTTTAAATATGATCTGGAAGTTTTGTTGCTCGCGGCCCGTGAGGAGCTGCAATCTTTTCTGGGAATCAAAGAACTGCCCGTGACATGGCGTGAGCCTGTTGAAGACCAGGACCATGAAAACAATCCAAAGAAACTCGTAGAAGAGCTTTTCCGGCGGCATGGGAAAAAATACCAGGAAAAATCCGATGCACCTCAAATCTTAAAGGCGAGCTGCCTTGACCTGATTATCCGACGCTGCCCCCAGTGCTTCGCGCCCTTCGTGGGCTTTCTCGAAAGCTTCTCCTCTCCCAACTGAAAAAAAATCGCATCCGGTCTTGACAACCAGCTACCTGAACGGTTAAGCTTGTTATATCATATCAGGGGGCGCCTTTATTACTTATCACCGCTATCGGTTGCTGAAAATAAAAATTTATTCGCCAGTCCAACTCGGAGTTCCGGGCCGGGGGAGGGCTGTAGAGCAAATCCTCACAGTATGGATTTGCGCCGGCGAAACTTTGGAAAAGCCCAGAGACCCAAGGAGGAAATCATGCGCAGGATTATTATGGCGTTGGTGGCGCTGGCGGCGATCATCGTCGCCGGCCGGGCGGCGGCCGAGACCGCGGGCTTTAACGGCGCCTACCTGACCCCCTATTGTTCGACGGGCCAGAGCCCGTGCAGCGTGCCTTCGACCCTGGTCAACAGCCGCGACAACATTATCGGCGCGGCGGAGCCGCACCAGCCCAACACCTTGCTGCAAAGCCCCTGCGCGGACGGGACCTCCGGCACTTTCAACACTAACGAATCGTTAAACAGTTTTGTGCTCACGGACCTAAGCTCGCTCTATTTTCAGCCCAACGACACCATCCAGCTCCAGGCCACGGTATATTGCGATACCGCCAACTGGGTCAACGACCGCCTTTTCGTCTACAACTCCCCCTCGGCCACGTCCCCGAGCTGGAACTATCGCGGCAACGTCGCTTGTACGGGGGCCGGGACCAGGGTGCTGACCCTTAACTTCACCCTCCAGACGTCCCCCGGCTACACGGCGGTGAGGCTGAGCTTCGTGCGCGGAGGCGGGGTCGTGGCTTGCCTGCCCGGAGCGTATAACGATCATGACGACGTGGTCATGTTCGTGCCGCCGGACTCCGACGCCGACGGCCTCCCCGACGTGTTGGAGAACACCATGTGCACGAGCCCCAGCCAGGCCGACACCGACGGCGACGGGTCGTGCGACGGCCCGCGGTCGGTGTTTAACGTTTGCCTGGCGGGCGAGGACCTGGATGTTGACGGCGTGGTGGACGCGACCGAGACCAATCCGTGCGATCCCGACACCGACGGCGACGGCATGAGTGACGGGTGGGAGGACAAATACAGCTCCTGCGCCGGGATTGATCCGCTCCTGGCCGGCGACTCGCTGGCCGACGCCGACACCGACGGGCTCGAAAACCGCGAGGAGGACGCGGCCGGGACCAGTCCCTGCAACTCGGATACCGACGGCGACGGCATGGATGATGGCTGGGAGATCACTTACGCCGGCTGCGGGCTCAATCCGCTGGCCGACGACTCCCTGGACGACGCCGAGGGGGACGGACTCGCCAACCTGGACGAATACACGATCGGCGCCGACCCCTGCGACACGGACACCGACAACGACGGCATGGGCGACGGCTGGGAGTACAATTACCGCTCCTGTACCGGCATAGACCCGGTGCTCGCGGGGAGCACCACCGCCGACCCGGATTCCGACTTGCTGGACAACCTCGGCGAGTTCACCGTCTGGACCGACCCCTGCAACCCCGACACCGACGGCGACGCCCTCACCGACTATCTGGAGGCCATCGTCTGGGGCACCGACCCCCTCAACCCCGACAGCGACTACGACGGCCTCAACGACGGCCAGGAAATCAACGTCTACGGCACCGACCCCTGGGACCCGGACTCGGACGATGACGGGGTCGGGGACGGCGCCGAGGCTTTTGCCGGCTCGAACCCCTCGGATGACCGCATCACTCCGAGCGTGAAAGCGGAAGGGCCGGAACGCCAGATAAATGGTGACTATACCAATCAATTAAGAATTGCATGGACCGGCTCGGAGTTCGGCGCCATGTGGACGGGTCTGGCGGGCAATCGCGATTTAATTTTCACCCGGCTGAGCGCCGACTTTTCCAACCTGGGCCCGAACCTCATGGTGGCCGGCAACTCGGGAACACCGGATGAGCTGAGCCTGCTCTGGACCGGCTCGGAGTTCGGATACGCCCATGGCTTCGACAACCTCTACGAGGTCCGCCTGGGCACCTTCGGCCTTGACGGCTCCACCGCTGGCCCGCCTCTCGTGGTATCCACTACGTATTACAAATACTACAGCAACAACCGCGCGAGCCTGGCCTGGACCGGCACCGAGTTCGGCCTGGCCTGGCCCGATAACCGGGACGGGCCGATTGAGATCTATTTCGCCAGGATCAACGCCGATGGAAACACGGTCATCGGACCCGAGCTCAGGCTCAGTCATGATGCCACCAACGCCATCTCTCCCGCGGCCGCCTGGACCGGCTCGGAGTTCGGGGTGGCCTGGTACGATGACAGGACCGGGACCTCGGAGATTTACTTCACCAGGGTCAGCGCCGGCGGGACCGTGGTGGGCGGCGAAGTTCAAATAACCGGGGGAGACACCGCGGGATCCGTTGGGCCTTCCCTGATCTGGACCGGCTCCGAGTACGGGCTGACCTACATCGAGCTGCTTGATGGCTTATGGGAGGTGAAGTATTTGCGCCTGGGCGCGGATGGATCGCCGCTGGCCCCGGCCCAGCCGATGGTTGTCTCCGGCTCCAGCGTGGAATATATCTACGAAGCCAGCGTGGTGCGGGGCGGCTCGCTGCTGGGATTCGGGACGGGCATCTTCAACTTTCCCTTTCTGTATTTTGGAGTGGCGTCATTAGGCACGGCCGCGGGGGGGCCGTTATATGGTCCGATCCGGCTTTCGGACGGCACCACGGTGGGCAGCTCCACACCGTCCCTGGCCTGGACCGGATCCAGGTTCGCGGCCGGCTGGCTTGACAACCGCGACGGCTCCTATAAGCCATATATGATGTATTTCGGTCCGGACTCCGACGGCGACGGCCTGAACGACGGCCTCGAGACCATCACCTCGCCGAACGACTGGGACTCGGATGACGACCTCATGCCCGACGGCTGGGAAGTGGCCCATTCGTCGTGCGGCGTGCAACCCCTGGCCGCGGACGCGCTCAGCGATGCGGACAGCGACGGCCTGTCCAACCTTGAGGAGTACGACGGCCTCACCGATCCCTGCGACCCCGACTCCGACAACGACGGCATCAGCGACGGCGACGAGGCCTTGACCTACGGAACCGATCCCCTCGACCCCGACACCGACGGCGATGGCCTCAGCGACTACGACGAGCTTTTCCTGTTCCTCACCGACCCCCTCGTTCCCGATGCCGACACCGACGGCGACGGCCTGCCCGACGCGGTGGAGACGAACACCGGCGTGTTCAACGGCTTCGCCGACACCGGCACCGATCCCGGCAACCCGGACACCGACGGCGACGCGGTCAACGATTATTACGAGATCATCGGCGGCTCCAATCCCTTTAACGGAAACATCGCCCCGGGCTACGCCGTGATCGGCAGCGCCCGGCGCGTCACCTGGGATGGCGGGGGCGCGGGCGACCCCGACCTGGCCTGGACCGGCTCGGAGTTCGGGCTGGCCTGGGAAGACCCCCGCGACGGTTTATACTATTACGAAATATACTTTACCCGGCTCTCGGCCGTGGGGGATACGCTGGGACCGGACCTGAGGGTGGTGTTCAGCTCCTATGATTCCCTGTACCCGTCGCTGGTCTGGACCGGCTCCGAGTTCGGCGTGGCCTGGGAACAGGAGGGCGCCTGGCCCGCGGCCTACATCTACATGGCCCGCATCGCCGCGGACGGCTCGGGTGATCTTTCTTTCCAGCGCCTCGGCTCCAGCCAGACCGCAAACCATTGGCCCTCCCTGAGCTGGGGCGAGACGGGTTTCGTGGCCGCCTGGGAGGCCGACTACGGCAGCTCCAACCTCGAGATCCTGACCGCGCAGATCGCCGCCGACGGCTCCACCGTCGGCAACTTCCGGCGCATCACCTACGACACCTCCGCCTCGCGCTACGCCTCCCTGGCCTGGGATGGAACGTATTACGGTTTGGCCTGGAACGACAACCGGAATTCAAACAACGAGATTTACACCACCCTGCTCAATCCGAACGGATCCCGATACATGGGCGATGTCAGGATGACCTCCGACTCCGCCGACTCCTTGATCCCCACGCTCGCCTGGAACGGCTCCGAGTTCGCCATCGCCTGGAACGACAACCGCGCGGGCGGGGTCTACGAGACCTACTTCGTCCATGCCGACGACATGTTATGGGCGCTGGGTCCGAACCTCCGGATCAGCTCAACCCCCTCCGAGTCATCCATGCCCGCCATGGCCTGGACCGGCTCCCAGTACGGGATCTGCTGGAACGATTCCCGCGACGGCAACTACGAGATCTACTTCACTTACTTGGACGAGCAGGGCGAGCGGATCGGCGCCGAGCAACGCATCACCTTCGCCCCGGGGACCTCGGGCTGGCCCGACCTGGTCTGGACCGGGTCCGAGTTCGGCATGGCCTGGCACGACACCCGCTCCGGCGCCTACGAGGTTTATTTCGCCCGCCTGGGCCCGGACAGCGACGGCGACGGACTGGTGGACGTGCTCGAGCCGCCGGCCGGCACCGACCCCGCGGACTGGGACACCGACGATGACGGCATGAGCGACGGCTACGAGGTGATCCAGGGATCGGCCTGCGGCCTCAATCCGCTGGCCGCCGATACCACCGGCGACCCGGACGGCGACCGCATCTCCAACCTCGCCGAGTTCCTCCGCGGCGACGACCCCTGCGTCTTCACCGACGCGGAAGGCGACGGCATGCCCGACTGGTGGGAGGAGGCATACTCCTGCCTGAACCCCGCGGGCAACGACGCCTTCTCCGACGCGGATGGCGACGGCCTCATGAACCTCGCGGAATGGGGGAACAGCACCGACCCCTGCGCGACCGACACCGACGGCGACGGCTTCTCCGACGGCCTCGAGGTCAACTCCTTCGCCACCGATCCCAACTCCCCCACCCCGGACTCCGACGCCGACGGCCTGCCCGACCAGGTCGAGACCGACACCGGCGTCTTTATTGACCTGGCCGACACCGGCACCGACCCCAATGACCCCGACGCCGACGATGACGGCGCGCTTGACGGCAATGAGGTCTTATGGGGCGCCCAGCCCTTCGATGCCCGCATCGCGCCGTCCAACTTGCCCCTGGGCCCGGAGGTTCGGGTGACCATCGGAGGCGGCGAGGCCTATTACCCGAACCTGGCCTGGAGCGGGAGCGAGTACGGCCTGGTTTGGCGCGACACCCGCACCGGCAACCGCGAGCTCTATTTCAGCCGGCTCGCGGTGGACGGCTCGACCGTGGGACTGAACCTCCGCCTGACTTATAGCCCCAGCAACAACGAGCTCCCCACGCTCGCCTGGTCGGGATCGGAATACGGGATCGCCTGGTATGACAACAGGTATGGAAACTATGAGATCTTCTTCAACCGTCTGGACCTTGCCGGCTCGACCGTGGGCCCGGACCTGCGCCTCTCCAGCAATGCTTCAGTCTCCTCCGGACCCACGGTGATCTGGACCGGCTCGCGCTACGGCGTGGCCTGGCACGACAGCCGCGACGGCGACAACGAGATTTATGACTCGGTGCTGGCGGCCGACGGGAACACCGTCCTGCCCACGGAAACCCGGGCCACCCAGGCAGCGGGCAGTTCTAATTTTCCTTCTCTCGCTTGGAGCGGCTGGCCCTATAACGAGTTCGGGACGGCCTGGTATGACAACCGGGACGGCAACTACGAGATCTATTTCCGGAGGCTGACTGCGGATGGGGCCACGGTGGGCCCCGAGGTCCGGCTGAGCGACGATGGCAATGGGTCCAATTATCCGTCGCTGGCCTGGACCGGGACAGAGTACGCGGTGATCTGGGAGGACGCCCGCACCACCAATTGGGAGCTCTTCTTCCGCCGCATCGGCCCGGACGGCACGGCCATCGGCGCCGAAACCAGGCTCACGAACACGTGGGCCTTCTCGCAATCCTCCCGGCTCGTCCGCGCCGGATCGGAGCTCGGAGTGGCCTGGCGCGAGGGCATTGAGATCTACTTCATGCGCCTGGCCATAGATGGCTCCACCCTGGGGACGGGCGCTCCCGTCACCACCGTCGCTTCCGCCAAGAACGAGCCGACCATGGCCTGGACCGGCTCCGAGTTCGGCATCGCCTGGCGCGACTCCCGCGACGGCGTCCAGCAGATTTATTTCACCCGCGTCGGTATTGACGCCGACGGCGACGGCCTCGCCATCGCCCAGGATGCCGCCCTGGGCACCGACCCCGCCGACTGGGACACCGACGACGACCTTCTGCCCGACGGATGGGAAGCCGCCCATTCCGCCTGCTGCAATCCCCTCTCTCCTGACGCCGGAGCCGACAGCGACGGCGACGGGCTCACCAACCTCGCCGAGTACAACCTGGGCACCGATCCCTGCTCCTCCGACCCCGACGGCGACGGCCTGCCCGACGACTGGGAGGTGTTATACGTTTCCTGCGGACTCGATCCCCTGAGCGGCGACTCCCTGGCCGACAACGACTCCGACGGGCTCAACAACACCGGCGAGTTTGCCCACGGCACCGACCCGTGCAACCCGGACACCGACGGCGAGGGACTCTTTGATGGGGCCGAAGTCAACACCTACGGCACCGATCCCACCAACCCTGACTCCGACGGCGAGGGGCTCAATGACGCCTTTGAGGTGCAGACTTCGCACACCGATCCGCTGGCCACCGACAGCGACGGCGACGGGCTTGACGACGCGGACGAGGTCATGATCTACGGCACTAATCCCAACGCCGCGGACTCGGACGGAGACGGATTGAGTGATTTAATCGAGGTCGGAACTTATTTCACCGATCCCTGGCTGAGCGACAGCGACGGCGACGGGCTCACCGACTGGAGCGAGATTTTCGTGAACTCTACCAACCCGCTCGACCCGGACACCGACGGCGACGGCATCCCCGACGGCGCGGAGCCGGGCGGCAACACCCTTACCGACCGCGACGGCGACAGTATGCCCGACGTCTGGGAGGACCTCTACACCTGCACCGACGCCTCCGTCGCCGATGCGTTAGCGGACCCTGACCTCGACGCGCTGGCCAACATTATCGAGTTCAGTTACGGCACCGATCCCTGCAACGCGGACACCGACGGCGATCTCTTTAACGACGATTATGAAATCTTCACCCTGGGCACGGACCCGGCCAATCCCGACACTGACGGCGACGGCCTCTCCGACCGGGACGAGGTCATCCTGTTCTCCACCGACCCGCTGAATCCCGACACCGACGGCGACGGCTACAACGACGGCATCGAGGTGAGCTCCGGCACCGACCCCACCGACCCGTTCGACTTCCCGAGCTCGCCCGCCCACCTCATCAACTACCAGGGCCGGCTCACCGACGCCGCCGGCGTGTCCGTCTCCGACACCGTGGACATCATCTTCCAGATTTTCGACGCGCCCACCGGCGGCACGCTGCTCTGGCAGGAGACGCAGGCCAACGTGCTGGTGAGCCAGGGCATTTACAACGTGCTGCTGGGGAGCGTGACGCCGCTCGACCCGGACATTTTCGGCGCGGTCCCGCTCTACCTGAGGATCAGGGTGAACGGCGAGCTGATGATACCCCGCGCGCGCATCACCAGCGTCCCTTATGCCATCAAGGCCGACGGCCTGCTCGACGGCCGCCTGGAAATGGACACGAGGACCTTGGACGTGGCCACGCCCGCCGTGAGCGTTACGGTCCACGTCAGCTTCAAGCGCGGATTCACGGGTCCGCCCCAGGTCCTGGTCTCGCCGCTGGCCGGCCCGATCGGAAGCGAGGAATACGTGGCGACCAGGATCTCCAACATCAGCGCCTCGGGGTTTGACGTCACCTTCCGGGCACTTTCGGGACATGGCGACGTGGGCGGCAGCCTGTTCAGCTATCAGGCCTTCGGGAACTGACCGCGGCCGTTAATTGAAAGTGGGAGGCGGCCTCCGGCCGGCGACTCTTTAAGGGATCGCCCGTCGGAGCCGGCCTCCCACCTTATTTATGGAGAGCGGATCAGTCCAGCGGGAACTCGCTTTCCCAGTCCTCGGTCTCTTCCCACTCCGGCATGTCCTTCTTGTCGAGCAGGATGTTGCCCATGACCAGGTAGTCCATGCGCGTGCGCATGAAGCAGCGCCAGGCGTGCTCGGGCGAGCAGACGATGGGCTCGCCGCGCACGTTGAAGCTGGTGTTGATAATGACGGGGCACCCGGTCAGGTCCTCGAACGCCTTGATCATGTCGTAATAAAGCCGGTTGTCGTTGCGGTTCACGGTCTGGAGCCGGGCCGAGTAGTCAACGTGCGTGATGGCCGGGATCTCGGAGCGGTGCACCTTGAGCTTGTCCAGGCCCCGCGCCTGGTCCATCTCCGGCGGCACGGGCTTTTTATACTTGTCGCGCACGTAGGCCGTGAGCAGCATGTACGGCGACTCGCAGCTGATGTCAAAGTAATCGCACGCCCGGTCCGCCAGCACCGTGGGCGCGAACGGCCGAAACGACTCGCGGAACTTGATCTTCAGGTTCATCACCGACTGCATCTCCGGGCTGCGGGCGTCGCCGATGATGGAGCGGGCGCCCAGCGCGCGCGGCCCGAACTCCATGCGGCCCTGGAACCAGCCCACCACCTTGCTCTCCGCGATCAGCCCGGCCGCGACCCGCGCCAGCTCGCCGGGCTCGATCTTCTTATAGGGGATGTCGTTGTCCTCGAGGAACGACTCGATCTCATCGTCGGAGAAGGCCGGACCCAGGTAGCTCGCGCGCTGGCGGTCGCGCCGGTCCGGGGTGGCCGATCGCCCGTTGCCCAGGTACTGGTACCACGAGTACAGCGCCGCGCCCAGCGCCCCCCCCGCGTCGCCCGCCGCCGGCTGGATCCAGATGTCCTCGAACGGGCCCTCCCGCAGGATCAGCCCGTTGGCCACGCAGTTCAGCGCCACGCCGCCGGCCAGGCACAGCTTCTTCATGCCCGTGACCTTGTGCACGTGGCGCGCCATCTTCATCATGATCTCTTCGGTCACCGCCTGCACCGACCGGGCCAGGTCCATCTCCCGCTCCGTGATCTTGGTCTCGGGCTTCCGCGCCGGGCCGCCGAACAGCTCCGCGAACCTGCGGTTGGTCATGTAGAGCCCGACCATGTAGTCGAAGTATTTCAGGTTCAGCCGAAACGACCCGTCGTCCCGGATGTCAACCAGCTCCTTTTTGATCAGGTCCACGTACCGGGGCTCGCCGTAGGGCGCGAGCCCCATCAGCTTGTATTCGCCCGAGTTCACCTTGAACCCCGTGAAATAGGTGAACGCCGAATACAGAAGCCCCAGCGAGTGAGGGAACCTGATTTCCCGCATCAGCTCGATCCTGTTGCCCCGGCCCGTCCCGAAGCTCGTGGTCGTCCACTCCCCCACCCCGTCAACCGTGATGAACGCCGCCTCCTCGAACGGCGACGGGAAAAACGCCGACGCCGCGTGCGACTCGTGGTGCTCCGGGAACAGGATCGGCACCTTGTCCCCGGCCCGCTCCTGGAGCTGCTCCTTGAGCCAGAGCTTCTTGCCCATCCACTCCGGAATCGCAATCACAAACGAGCGCAGCCCGAACGGAGCGTAAGCGAGATACGTCTTCAAGAGCCGCTCGAACTTCACGAACGGCTTATCGTAAAACGCCACGTAATCCAGCTCCTCCATCTTGAGCCCGGCCGCCGAAAGGCAATACGCCACCGCGTTCTCCGGGAACCCCGCGTCGTGCTTCTTCCGGGTGAACCTCTCCTCCTGCGCCGCCGCCACGATCTCACCGTCCTTAACCAGGCACGCCGCCGAATCATGATAAAAAGCCGAGATGCCGAGTATCGAGGTCATTTTTGCCTCCGCTAAAAAGGATATAGGGCAACACGACGGGTTGCAAGCACTGAGGCATGGGCCAAGGGCTTGGGACTTGAGGCTTGGGGCTTGAGGCTTGAGGAAAGATATGATGGGCGCGGCTGAAGAATTTTTTGACTTGACCAATGGCGGCGGATTCAGGCCACGCAAGCCTTTTTCCCCAAAATTTTTCCCTGTTTTTGACCCGGTCTCCAAACAAATCCGGCAGTTGGCCGCCCGTGGCCTGAATTTTGAGGCCCAGGGCCCAGGCCGCGAAGCCCCTGAACTGGACCACGGCTGGCCCAATCTCCGGCCTCCCGCGTCCCACCGTCCAGGCCACCCGCGGCCTGAAACCCGGGCCGCTCTGTCCCACAAATCAGGCCACGAAACGTCGCGCCAAAATGTTCGCTTCCGACCCCGTTGTTGAGCACGGCTATACACTTTTTTTGCCCCCAATCAAGAATAATAAACAAGGATGTCAAGGATTTTAAGGATAAATTCTAAATTTCTCTTGTCATGTTCATCCTGTATATCCCTGTTAAACCTCTTTAACCACAAACCTCAAACCCCAAACCTCTTCAATTTCATGCTCCCCTATTAATAGTAAGTTGGTCGCACCCCAAGAGGAAAAAAAGTAATGTCGCGAAGGGGAGGGTTTGTGGTTTGGGGTTTGTAGTTCAGGGCTTGGGACTTAGGGCTTGAGGCCCGAAATTGAACCACAAACCATAAACCCCAAACCACAAACCTTCTTAAAAGGCTTGACATGGAACCACGATGGGATATGCTGGCGGCGGACTAATGCAAGGAATGGAGGACAAGATGAAAGCGGCGTTGTTCCAGCGGGGCGGGACGTTCGAGATCGCCGAGGTCCCGGTCCCGGTTCCGGGTCCGGGCGAGGCGGTGGTGCGGGTCAGGTATTGCGGGATTTGCGGCTCCGACCTGCACCTGGTGGAGAAGGGGCTGTTGCCGCCGAAGGCGATCATCGGGCATGAGCTGACCGGAGAGGTGGCGGCCCTGGGCGATGGCGTTCAAGGCTGGCGCGAGGGCGAAGAAGTGGCGGTGATGCCGCTGGCGCCGTGCGGGACCTGCGAGTTCTGCCGGGCCGGCAACACCCAGCACTGTCAGAACGGGCTCAATAGCAGCTACGGCCTGGGCATGAACCCGGGCGGGTTCGCCCAGTTCATGCGGGTCAAGCCCTCCATGCTCTATCGCATCCCGGCCGGCCTCGACCTCAAGACTGCGGCCCTCACCGAGCCCTGGGCGGTCGGCCGGCACGGCGTGGCCATGCTCGGGACCGGGGGCCCGGTCCTGATCATGGGCGCCGGACCCATCGGGCTGATGTGCATTTACGCGCTCAGGGAGAGGGGCGTGAACAATATTTTCGTGTCCGAGCCGGACCCTGCCCGGGCCGAGCGGGCCAAGAGGGCGGGCGCGCGGGTGATTGACCCGGCCCGGGAAAAGCCGCTCACGGTTGTGATAAAGGAGGCGGGCGGGCCGCCGCAAACCGTGCTCGATTGCGCGGGCACGGAAACCTCGATGATGGAGGCCATCAACATGGTGCGCCCGGCCGGCACGGTCCTGATGCTCGGCATCAACATGGGCAAGGTCAGCATCTTGCCCATCATCTGCTTCGGCAAGGAAATCTCAATCAAATTCAGCTTCGGCTACACCGCCGCCGAGTTCTCCGCCGCCCTCTCCGCTCTCGCCGCCAACGCCCTCGACCCCGCCGTCCTCATCAGCGCCGTCATCCCCCTCGCCGACCTCAACCTCGCCTTCCAATCCCTCCACGCCCCGGGACAGGCCAAGGTCTTGATTGATTGCTTGTAGGAGAGTCCGCGGATTTCACTGCCGGGTATTTTGTTTTCCTTCCTGGTAAGCGCATTCATACGTGAACTTGGGGCGCCGGGTGCGCTCGCGGGGGAGATTTGCGTGCGGGAACGGGGGGTTGGTGCGATGGTGGCTTGGCGGCACCATGTTTGCAAGACAGGAAGAAGAGGAGTTTAACAGGGATGGACAGGATTTAAAGGATTAATTTTAATTGAGGGTGTTTCTTGTTTCTGGTTTCTGGTTGGGGCGGCGGGAGGCGCTGATCCGCGGGTGAGGGCACCCGCTCCCCTTTGGCGAGGGGGTTGGGAAAGGAGGAGGGGATGGAGAACTGGAATGAGGGCGGGAAGAAGGGCAGTGGATGTTCGTTTTTGCCGTGGATGATTGTGGTGTTTCTATTATTCATCATACTGCTTTTGGCGGCGATCGCGATACCGGACTTTATGAAATTCCAATCAAAGGGTAACTGCATTATGGCCAAGCCAAACCTTCGTTCCATATTCGAGGCACAGGAAAAATATTTCGAGGAGCACCACGGGTACGCCGGTGGCAAAAACTGTTTCGAGGAGCTCAAGTGGAAACCGGATTGCAAGCAGTTATACACCTATTATTGCGGAGAGGACAAGATTTTGTGCACCCGTTGCAAGGAGGAATGCTTGACGCCGAACCTGTCGGCGGCATCCGCGCGGGGGTTTACGATCATGGCGTCGGGGAACGTGGATAATGATCCGGGGTGTGATGTCTGGACGATCAATGATGCGAAGGTGATGAAGAACGTGATCGTGGATCCGTGAGGCGGTTGCGGCGTCAGATGTGGAGTGCGAGGGCTTGCTATCGCTTTGGTTCCGGGAGCTTGCTCCCGGCGGATTGAAGAGCTTTGCGCGTGCGCCGGCAAGCAAGCTTGCCGATCTAAAGCGGCGGCAAGCCGCGCGCAGTCCAAAGCGGCAAGCCGCTCGCAGTCCAAATGAAGGCGGAGACCGCGGGTGAGGGCACCCGCTCCCCTTTGGCGAGGGGGTTGGGAAAGGAGGAGGAGGGGATGGTTGATCGGAGCATCTGGAAGGAGCACGTTATTCCTTGGTTTATTTCTTTGTTTATTATTGCCATTCTTGCGGGCTATGCAATTCCTAAGTTCCTGAGATTTCAAAGCAGGCCTGTACAAGTCTATCTTGGTGAGATATATGACGCGCAAAAAGAGTACTTTCTAAAACACCATACTTATGCCTCCGGGGAAAACTGCTTTGCTTTGCTCGGCTGGCACCCGTATATCGGGAGATTTCACAGCTTTTATTGCGACACTGACAAGATTCTGTGCAATCGTTGTAAGGAGGAGTGCGTGACAACGAACCTGTCGGCGGTATCGGCGCGGGGGTTTACGATCATGGCGTCGGGGAACGTGGATAATGATCCGGGGTGTGATGTCTGGACGATGAATGACGCGAAGGTGATCGAGCACGTGGTTGATGATGTGGCCAGGTAGGGGGGCGCGGAACGGGGAGCGCGGAGCGGGGAACAGGGAGAGGGTCGCGACTGAAGTCGCTCGTGCAGAGGAGGTTTGAGGTTTGTGGTTTGAGGTTTGTGGTTAAAGCCTCAAGCCTCAAGCCCCGAGCCTCATGCCCCAAGCCCCAAGCCTCAAGCCCCAAGCCCCGAGCCCCAAGCCCCAAGCCTCGATCTTTAACCTCAAACCTCAAACCCCCAACCTCAAACCTCAAACCTTTCCCCGGCCCGACTCCCCCCTTCAGATCCTGCTGTTGTCATGGGGGAGCGGGCGCTGGGTGTAGGCGCCCCTGATTGAAGTAAGACGATAGGGTTACTGGGGTTTAATATTTTTAATGGAGGGGGGTGTGAATTTTGGGGTTATGTCGGCTAAATGTTGGGAATTAAGAAAAATTAATTTTGTTTTAACCGGTCTCTAATGGTGTTTTTGGGAAGATAGTAAGCTAGAGAAGAATAGTTTAAAGATCGCGTATAGAGATCGAGCATTCATACCCAGCTCCCATCCGCAGATTAGAGAATTTAAGTTGCCGTAGTAAGTGAGTAAGCCGCCCGGAGGGCAGTACCGGGGCATCATGATAAAGGGTCCACGCAATTTCACCAACAGGCATGAGTGACGGCGGGCCGGGCCAGTGTCCGGGCAGCGGCAGCTCGCCTTATAATTTAACTTCCGGCGGATGCGGAACATCAGCGGAACAGCCGTGGTCAATTAGGGTTAATTTCGGGATAAGGGTCCCCAGGTCTCATTGGATCGCATTGTACTAGAAAGAAAGGAGACAGATAATGCTGGTACCACCTCATGGATCGAAGACTCTGAAGTGCCTGTTGCTGGAAGGCAAGGCCAAGGACGACGAACTGAAGCGGGCGAAGGGCTTGAAGCAGCTCTTGATCACCTCCCGCGAAACCTCGGACCTGATCATGCTGGGCATCGGGGCTTTCACTCCGCTGGACGGTTTCATGGACCAGGCGGACTGGAAGGGCGTATGCGACCAGATGACGCTCAAGAGCGGGGTGTTCTGGCCGATCCCGATCACCTGCTCGACCGGCGACGAGTCGGTGAAGAAGGGCGACGAGGTCGCTTTGGTTGACGAGGAATCCAAAGAGCTCATGGCGACGATGAAGATCACGGACAAGTACGAGATTGACAAGGCCCACGAGTGCCAGTCGGTGTTCCGGACGACGGACAAGGAGCACCCGGGCGTGGCGAAGGTTATGGAGCAGGCGAAGTACAACCTCGGCGGTCCGGTGAAGGTGTTGTCGGAGTCCACGTATCCGACGGAGTTCAAGGGCATCTACCAGCGGCCGGCGGAGTCGCGGAAGGCCTTCGAGGAGAAGGGCTGGAAGACGATCGCGGCGTTGCAGCTTCGGAACCCGATGCACCGGTCGCACGAGTTCCTGGCGAAGATCGCGGTCGAGGTCTGCGACGGGCTTTACATCCACCAGCTGATCGGGAAGCTGAAGGCGGGGGACATCCCGGCGGACGTGCGGGTGAAGGCGATTGACGCCCTGGTGGAGAATTATTTCGTGAAGAACACGGTGATCCAGGGCGGGTATCCGCTGGAGATGCGTTACGCGGGCCCGAAGGAAGCGCTGTTGCACGCGGTGTTCCGCCAGAATTACGGGTGCTCGCACCTGATCGTGGGGCGGGACCACGCGGGGGTGGGCGACTATTACGGTCCGTTCGACGCGCAGAAGATCTTCGACGAGATCGCGCCGGACGCCCTGCTGACCAAGCCTCTGAAGATAGACTGGACGTTCTGGTGCAACAAGTGCGGGGGCATGGCCTCGATGAAGACCTGCCCTCACGGCAAGGAAGACCGGCTGATGCTTTCGGGCACGGTGGTGCGGAAGATGCTCTCGGAGGGCAAGCCGCTTCCGGTTGAGTTCTCGCGTCCCGAGGTGGGGAAGATCCTCCAGGAGTACTATCAGAACCTGGACGAAAAGGTCGAGATCAAGCTGCACGGCCACGCCACGGGCGACGCGGAAAAAAAGATAAAGAGATAGGGAATAAAAGTTCGATGAAATCACAGCAAGGAGGTGAACGAGTAGAGGTCAACGGGGATTGAGTCATTTGACGAATTAGCCGGGGGAGTTTTCCCCGAAAATTAAACCGGGAAACAGGAGGAGTGATATGCCAAGTTTTGTGATTCCTGAAAAGTGCGACGGGTGCAAGGCGCTGGACAAGACGGCTTGCCAGTACATCTGCCCCAACGACCTCATGGTTCTGAACAAGGAGCTGATGAAGGCGTACAACCGCGCTCCCGAGATGTGCTGGGAGTGCTACAACTGCGTGAAGATCTGCCCGACGCAGGCGGTTGAGGTCCGGGGTTACGCGGACTTCGTGCCGATGGGCGCGGTGGTGACGCCGCTGCGGAGCACGGACTCGATCATGTGGACCGTTAAGTTCCGGAACGGCATGGTGAAGCGTTTCAAGTTCCCCATCCGCACCACGGTCGAGGGGCAGGCGGTCCCGGACGGCGGGTTCGGCGACGGCAAGGGCGACATCAAGGACACCACGCTCTACACTGAGCCGGTTTCGCTGGGTCTGGATGCCGTTTGGACTCCGAAGAAGTAAGGGGGAATAGCCATGCAGAACTTTGAAACCGTGGAAATCACGACTGATCTTTTGATCTGCGGCGGCGGCATGTCTGCTTGCGGCGCCGCGGTGGAAGCCGCGCATTGGGCCAAGAAGAACGGGCTCAAGGTGACATTGGTTGACAAGGCGGCGATGGACCGTTCCGGCGCCGTGGCCATGGGCCTTTCGGCCATCAACCAGTACGTCGGCATCAAGGACGGGCAGAACACCGTCGAGGACTACATCAATTACGTGAAGCAGGACCTGATGGGCATCGCGCGCGACGACCTGGTGGCTTCGATCGCCCGGCACGTTGACTCGACGGTGCACCTGTTCGAGAAGTGGGGCCTGCCGATTTGGAAGGACGAGAAGGGCGCGTACGTTCACGAGGGACGCTGGCAGTTGATGATCAACGGCGAGTCGTACAAGGTGATCGTGGCGGAGGCCGCCAAGAACGCGATGAAGGCCCTGGGCGACAAGGGCGAGATCCTGGAGCGCGTGTTCATCGTGGAGCCGCTGCTGGACGGCGACCGCATCGCCGGCGCGGTTGGCTTCTCGGTGCGCGAGAACAAGTTCTACGTGATCAAGGCCAAGGCGGTCATGGCCGCCATGGGCGGGGCCGTGCACGTGTTCCGGCCGCGCTCCGTGGGCGAGGGCCTGGGCCGCGCCTGGTATCCGCCGTGGAACTCCGGCTCGTCTTTGTATTTCACGACCCGGGCCGGCGCCGAGCAGACCTGCCAGGAAGTCCGGTTCATCCCCGTCCGCTTCAAAGACGGTTACGGGCCGGTGGGCGCGTGGTTCCTGCTGTTCAAGTCCCGCGCCACCAACGCCTTCGGCGGCGACTACATGGCCGAGCGGAAGGACGAGCTCGAGAAGTGGAAACCCTACGGGCTGGTCAAGCCCATCCCCGCCAACCTCCGGAACTGGCTCGGGATGATGGACTTGAACGAGGGCAAGGGCCCGCTCTTCATGAGGACCGAGGAAGCCATCCAGAAGATCGCCAAGGCCGAGCCGGACGAAAAGTCCGCCAAAAAGAAATTGAAACACCTGGAAGAGGAAGCCTGGGAAGACTTCCTCGACATGACCATCTCTCAGGCCATCTTGTGGGCCGCCACCAACACGCAGCCCGAGGAGAAGGCTTCGGAAATCGCCGCGTGCGAGCCTTACTTCATCGGCTCCCATTCCGGCGCTTCCGGGGCGTGGGTGTCCGGTCCCGCCGACCTCCAGAACGATGCCACCAAGAAGGCCGGGTACTTCTGGGGCTATGAGAACATGTCCACCGTGAAGGGCCTCTTCTGCGCGGGCGATGCCTCCGGCGCGTCCTCCCACAAGTTCTCTTCAGGGTCCCATGCCGAGGGCAGGATCGCCGCGAAGGCCGCCATCCGCTTCATCCTCGACAACAACTCGCAGCCCAAGGTTGACGCGGGCGAGCTCGGAAAGCTCAAGGACATCATCCTCAAGCCCCTCAAGGTTTACGAGGAGAACTCCAAGAAGACCACCGACCCCAACATCAACCCCAATTACATCCGGCCGAAGATGTTCATGTTCCGGCTCCAGAAGGTCATGGACGAATACGCGGGCGGCGTCACCTCCAACTTCATGACCAACAAGGCCGGCCTGGAGCGCGCCCTCGAGCTCCTGGCTTACCTCAAGGAAGACTCCGCGAACTTCGCCGCCGAGGACCTGCACGAGCTGATGAGGTGCTGGGAGAACGTGCAGCGCATGTGGCAGGCCGAGATCCACGTCCGCACCATCCAGTTCCGTGAGGAAACCCGGTGGCCCGGCTACTATCGCCGCGCCGATTTCCCCGTCATGAAGGACGAGTGGAAGGTCTTCGCCAACGCCAAGTGGGACCCCAAGACCGACAAGTGGGAAATGATCAAGCGTCCCGTCGTGGACCTGATCTAATCATAACCGCGGGTTCCATGTAGTTTCGAGACCCTCCGGACGCCGCGGCAGTCAGGCGGCGTCCGGGGGCCTCAACCTTTGGGACAGCTTATCATGCCGCGAGGCGGTGCCCGGAAATCATGAAAATTTTTTCAGACGGGATTAACAGGATTTAAAGGATGAAAAAACAAGAGGCGTATTCTGAAAATCCCGTAAATCCTGTTAATCCTGTCTGAAAATTCTCTGAGCAGTATGGTAATGCAAACTCTCCGGACGCCGCGGCAGTCGAGCGGCGTCCGGGGTTTGCCCCTTAACTGGAACAAGGGGGTAAACGGGTTATAATATTGCAGCAAGGAGACACGAAATGACGGATAATACACGACCGTGCTGCCCCCATTGCAACCAGCCCATGAAAAAATGGAAGGTACCCCCCGATTCCACCTGGAACGAGGAATGGCATTGGGTCTGTTTTAACGACGAGTGCCCTTACTACGTGCGCGGCTGGGAATGGATGGTGGAAAAATACAACCACCGGTCTTCCTACCGCCACC
>DATKZS010000105.1:0-20464 GCA_035527835.1 bacterium | reverse complement strand
TTTTCTCGCTGCTCATCTACGGGACGCGGTTCACCATGTGGGGCACGGACGCGGCCGTGCGGACCATGGAGGCCATGGTCAAGATCGGCAAGGAGCGGCTGGCCAAGCGCGAGTACCCGGCGCCGGCGGAGGTCGCGCGCTGTCTCTGGGCCTATACCAGCTACTACTATGATTTCTTCGGCTTCTTCAACTGGATGGAGGATAAGGGCTACAGCCACCTGGGCGACGGGCTCGACCTGTTCTTCCCCAAGCTGGTGGACACGGCGAGCATGGACTCGATGCTCGAGGGCATCGCGGAGGCCGCCTGGAACATGCCCATGACCCGGCAGGTCGGCGGCGAGAGCATGTCCGGGTCGTGGACCGAGGACGTGGTCCACGCGGTCAAGGAGCTGGGCGCCGACTGCGTGATCTATTGCGGCCACCACTCCTGCAAGCAGACCTGGAGCGTGGCCTCGATTCTAAGGAGCGAGCTGCAAAAGCGCACCGGCACCCCGATGCTCATGCTGCAGGGCGACTCCTGGATCAAGAACATGACGCCCATGAGCGTGCTCCAGGAGCAGATCGAGGAATTCATCAGTAACGTGGTGGCCAAAAAGGACGGCAAGAAGCGCAAGATCAGGAGAAGGAAAAAAGCCGACGGCGCTGAGCAGAGCGCCGAGGCTGAGATGGCGTGAGACCTGCATTTCCACCTCTCCAAACCGACTAGAGAAGTTGTATGTATTACGCTGGAATTGACATCGGCTCTTTAACCGCCGAAGCAGTGATCGTAAAAGACGGCAAGGTCGTGGCCGCCCGGATCATGAACGTTTTTCCGAACCCGGTTGACTCCGCGCGGGAGGTGATGGGCCGCGCGCTCAAGTCCGCCGGCATCGGGGCCGGGGACATCAGCTCGGCCATCAGCACCGGCTACGGCCGGGACCAAGTCCAGGCCGCGGGCATGGCCCAGGAGAACGTGAGCGAGATCTCGTGCCACGGCTACGGGGCGTTTTGCGTGGACCCCTCCGTGCGCACGGTGATTGACATCGGGGGACAGGACGCCAAGGTGATCAAGATGGACGGCTCGGGCAAGCTCATGAACTTCGTCATGAACGACAAGTGCGCGGCGGGCACCGGGCATTTCCTGGAGGTGATGAGCCGGACCCTGGGCGTGGGCCTCGAAGAGCTTGGGCCCTTGGCCCTGGAATCGAAAAAGCCGGTGCTGATGAGCAACCGCTGCACCATTTACGTGGAGACCGAGGTCATCCATTACCTGCAACGGGGGGTGTCGAGAAAGGACGTGGCCGCGGGGATCAGCCGGGCCATGGCGGAGCGGGTGGTGGCCCTGGCCCGCCGGGTGCGGCCGGAGCCCAAGGTGATGCTCACGGGCGGCGTGGCCAAGAACACGGCCGTGCGCGCGGAACTGGAGAAGATCCTGGGTGCCAGGATGGAGCGGCCGAGCCTGGACCCGCAGCTCATCGGGGCCTATGGCGCGGCCATGCTCGCGGCCAAGGGGGCTGCATCATGATCGCCATCGGCTGCGACGTGGGCAGCCTCTTCGCCAAGGCCGTGGTCATGGACGGCGACAAACTCCTTGCCTCCCGCATCGCGCGCACCACCGGCAACGTGGCGAGCGAGCTCGAAGATCTATTGAGCGCCGTGGTCAGCGACGCGGGCGCCAGCCGGAACAAGGTGGAGCGGCTGGTGGCCACCGGCGCGGGCGCGGACCTGGTCCCCGGCGCCGACCTTTGCGAGGACGGCGTGGCCTGCGTGGCCGCGGCCGCAGCCTATTACCTGCCCGACGTCCAGCTCGCCATTGACATCGGAGGACAGAGCATCACCGCGCTCCTGCTCGACCCCGACGGCGACGTCGTGAACTTCATGCGCAACGACAAGTGCGCCTCCGGCTCCGGCCGCTTCCTCGAAATGATGAGCGAAAAGCTCAACCTCGACGTGTCCGAGGTGGACCGCGAGACGGCCGCCGCCAAGGGCCCGGTCGAGCTCACCGCGCAGTGCGGCGTGTTCGCCGAGAGCGAGGTGATAACGCACGTCAACGCCGGCGCGTCGCGGCCGGACGTGATGGCGGGCGTGTGCGCGGCCGTGGCCAAGATCGTGGTGGCGCAGGGACGCCGCTTCGGATCCGCCGGGCATTACACGCTGACCGGGGGCGTGGCCCGCACTCAGGCGGTGACCCGCATCATCCGTCAAAAACTCCCCGGCACTTTCCATCAGTTCCCCTTTGACCCGCAGCTCGCCGCGGCCATCGGCGCGGCCCTGCTCGCCGACACGGACTGACATGGGCCTGTTCGACGCCCAGGCGCGCTCGGTCCTCGCTTTCCTCGCCGATAAACGCGCCCGCAAAGAGCTCATCGAGCTCGCGCCCCGTGCCGGCTGGCCCGAGGCCCCGAGCCTGGTCCTGGAAGAAGACACCGCGCTGGAGCTCGGCCATCCGCTGCAAGGATCGCTCGCCTTCATCGTCTGGACCTCAGACCCCGGCATCGTGGGTGACGGCATTGACCTCGTCGGCCCGGACGTGGACGCGATCTCGCAGGCCCGCGCGCCGCTCGCCCAGATCGTCATGGTCAGCGGCGAGTTCGGCGAGGAGTACGAGTGCTACCGCGAGCTCAAAGATGCGGTCTACGGGGTGAAGCTCACAGGCGTCATGGCGCGGGCCATGCCCAGCCGGCAGAGCTTCTGGTACCGCGTGAGCAGGGAGGCCCGGGCGCGCGGCTTTTCCCTGGCCCACCTCGGCGCCGCCCTGCTCCAAAAACTCAAGGCCGTCAAGTTCGTGCGCTCGGCCCGCATCGTATTCGTGACCTCGGGCAAGCCCGATCTGGAAGCGCTTACGGCCCCGGCCCGCGAGACCGGCCGCATCGCCGGCGCGCTCAACAAGATGTACGAGGAGATGAATTACGATTGCGCGGAGTGCGAGTACTCGGACGTGTGCGCTGAGGCCATCGAGCTCAAGAAGATCCGGGAGCGGATGGTGAAGAGGAGCGCGACATGAGCCGCGTGGTCGCGGTGTGCGGCAAGGGGGGAGTGGGCAAGACCACGGTCTCCGCCATACTGGCCTCCGAGCTGTGCCGCCGGGGCGGACGGCGCGTGCTCCTGGTGGACGCCGACCACGCCGGCGGGCTCTCGATGGCGCTGGGCATCGCCGCGCGGCGGACCATGAACCAGGTGCGCCAGGAGATCATCGGCGAGATCAAGGAGGGCGGGAGCAGCCGGCGCGACCTGGCCCTGTCCCTGGATTACCTGATGATGGAGGCCGTGGGCGAGCGCGGGCCGCTGGCATTCCTCGCCATCGGCCGCCCCGAGGAGGCCGGCTGCTACTGCTCGGTCAACACCCTGCTCAAGAACGCGCTCGAGCTCCTGGCCGGCGGCTTCGATCTCACGCTGATTGACGCGGAGGCGGGGGTCGAGCAGGTGAGCCGCCAGGTGATGAGCAAGGTTGATTACCTGCTCCTGGTTTCCGACACCTCGGCCAAGGGCCTGAAGGTAGCGGTTGAGATACTCGATGCCGCCACGGGCCTGGCCGCGGTCAACGCAACCGGGCTCCTGGTTAACCGCCTGCGCTCGCCGCGCGAACTCGAGTCCATATCGCTTCCGCCGGGCATCCCGCTCATCGGGACGGCGCCGGAGGACGACACCATCCGCCGCTTCGACGTCGAGGGCCTCTCCTTCTTCGACATCCCCGCAAGCCCCGGCGTGGACGCCATCATCCGGTCCTGCGTAAGCGCCGGGATCATCTAATCCAGCACACGTGACCAATTGACTTAAGCCTCCCCGCCGCGCTATACAATTAAAGCCCGGCGGTTTAGTTGAAAGGAGCGGTGATGGAAATCAAGGTTGCCCGCGGCGGTCTGATGATGGGGGACGAGCTGCTGCCCATGATCAGCGGGACCATGCACTATTGGCGGATCGCGCGCGAGAAGTGGGAGCCGATCCTGGACCTGGTCAAGGAGCTGGGCTTCGGGATCGTCGAGACCTACGTCCCCTGGAGCGTGCACGAGCTCGAAAAAGGCCGGTTCGATTTCGGGGAGCGGGACCGCACGCGCTCTCTCGATGAGTTCATCCGGGCCTGCCGCGACCGCGGGCTCAAGCTGATCGTCCGGCCCGGCCCGCACATCAACGCGGAGCTCACCTGCTTCGGCTACCCCGAGCGGGTGCTGCGCCGGCCCGAGTGCCTGGCGGTATCGGTGGACGGCGATCCCGTGTGGCTGCCGCCGCCGCCCAAGATGTGGCCCGCGCCGAGCTACGCGGCCGAAGCCTTCTACGACGAGGTCGGGTTCTGGTTCGATGCGCTGGCGCCGGTGCTCAAGCCGCATCTCGCGCCGCAGGGCGGCAACATCGTGGCCATCCAGGTGGACAACGAGTTCTCCAACATGTTCCGCACCTCGGCCTGGGACCAAGACTATCATCCCGACGCCGTGAAGCTCTGGCAAAAATTCATGGCGGAAAAGCACGGAGACGTAGCGCCGGCCTCCGGCCGGCAACAGGATGCCGGCAAGATGCCGGCGCTACCTCTCGTCGAGCCGCCGCGCGAGCTCAAGGCGTCGAGCAAGGAGGACCTGCCGTTCTATCTGGACTGGATCGCGTTCAAGGAGCATTACATGCAAAACGCGCTCCGCCGCTTGCGCCGGATGTGGGAGGACCGGGGCATCACGGGCATCCCGGTGTTTCACAACTACCCGGTCGGCCACGACGTGCCGCCCAACAACTACACCGAGCTGGAAAAAATTCTCGACTTCCACGGCCCGGACATGTACCCGACGCGCCGGCAGTACTGGAACCAGAAGGCGCTCGTCTCCTTCGCGTCCGGGCTCTCGCGCTTCCCCTACATCCCGGAGTTCAGCGCCGGCGGCTTCTTCTGGGCCGCCGCGCTGTCAATCGAGGACGAGAGATTCACCACGCCCGTGAACTTCATGCACGGGATCAAGGGCATCAACTTCTACATGATCGTCGAGCGCGAGCGCTGGTATGGCTCGCCCATCACCCGCGACGGCCGCAAGCGCCAGGAGCAGTGGGACCTGTACGTGGACCTCAATAAATGGGTCAGGCGCACCAGGATCAACGAACTTAAAAAGGCCGCGAGCGCGCTGCTGCTCTCCGTGCGCGACTACGAGCGGCTGGCCCTCGCCACCACCCTGATTGACCCGGCCCCGCCGCTCGCGCCTTACATCGTGCAGGCCCGCACCCACTGCTCCGAGGAGACGTTCGGGTTCGACGAGCCGATCCAGATCGCGCAGGAAACGCAGTGGTACGCGCTCTTCCACGGCCTGTCCGCCGCCAAAATCCCGTTCGACTGCGGCAACACCAGCCAGAGCGCGGAGAGCCTGGAGCGCTATCCCATGGTCCTGTGCCCGACCTTCGGGTTCCTGGATGCCGGGGTCCAGGCCCGGCTCGTGGAGTACGCGAACGGCGGCGGCACGCTGGTGATCGGGCCGCGCCTGCCCGAGCTCGATGCGGACATGAAGCCGTGCGCCGTGCTCAAGGACGCGTGCGGAGCGGGCGAGGACATTGCGGAGGGCAGGGCCAGAGTGTTCAGCGTGGGCCAGGGCCGGATCGCGCTCATTCCCGCGCTGCCCGAGGCCAGCGCCAAGGACCGGCCGGAGGAGACCACCTCGCTGCTCCTCGCGCTCGCGCAAAAATTCAACATCGCGCGGCCGTATCCGGCGGACGATCCCATGATCGAGACCGTCCTCCACCACGACGACAAAACCGCGGTCCTCTTCGTCGCCAATCCGACCAACGATGAAAGGAAGGCAAAGATCAAGACCGGCGGAGGATCACTGGTTGACGTGCAGACCGATGAGAAGTTCCAGGGCGCCGAGGTCGAGATCCCGATGAAAAATTATGCGGTAAGAATTTTCGAGGTCATGAAGTAGGGTGGTGAAGGTGGCCGCGACACTCCTGTCGCGGTCAGCCAAGGCCGGGGACAAGAGTGTCCCCGCCACCATATGTCTTTTGCCACAATAAATTAAGGGGCGACAAAATGTTCAACGAACACGTCGAGCTGGTGGACATAGACCCTAACCATTGGGTCAACCTGACGAAGCTGGTGAGCGGCGAGCTGCTGCGCAAGGAATCGTCCGGGCCCCGGAAGCCGAAGCCCGCGTCGCTCAGCCTGCTTATGGAAAACGGCCGCGTGCTCAAGGCCGGCCACAGCCGGCGCGGGCCGCTCCAGGATTATTCGCCTGACCTCTCCGACCTGGCCGCGCTGGCCCAGCGGGAGGAGGTCGAGAAGGTGAGCGTGGTCGAGCGCGGCACGCCGCGGCGCATCATGCACCAGGTCCAGTCGTCGCTGAGCCTGGACATGAACTTCCTCGAACAGATTCTCACCATCTACTCCGCCATCCGCTCCGAGATGGGCCACGGCATCCGCCTCCATCCGCGGCCCAGGATGCCGGACCTCAAGCCCGGCGCCGTCTCCACCATCCTCAAGGCCGTGCTCGCCAGCCGCGAGCTCCTGGTCATGGTCGTCTATTCCGACGACGGCAAACTGCGCGACAGCTCCGGCCTGCCCATCGTCACCTCCGGCATCGTCCGCATCAACGACAAGGCCGAGCTCGACCTCATCACCACCACCGACAGCCTCATCGCCGCCGGCCTCAGCTTTACCGACTGGCGCGAAGGCGTCAAGCGCGTGAACGAGCTGGCCGAAAAGGTATGGAAGAGCAAGGTCTTCCTGGGCGTGCACATCCCGCTCTCCGCCATGCCTTCCCTCGTGCGCGCCGCCATGAAAAACGAAGGGCCCAAGGCGCTCTCCGCCATGAACAAGTCCGGCGAGCTCATTCTCGATCCCTTCCCCCTCCGCGTCCGCGCGCTCCTCAAAATGGGCGGGCTGATGCGCGGAATATGATGCGAGTCGCGTTATGAGACATGAATAACCCGCGAACAGCGAAAAATCTCCGGGCCATGGTGCTGGCCGCCGGGCTGGGCACGAGGCTCCGGCCGCTTACGGAGCGGGTGCCCAAGGCGCTGGTGCCGGCGGCGGGCAGTCCGATGATCCACTATCCGCTGAAGTGGCTCAAGGCGCAGGGGTTTGACGAGGTGATCGTCAATACGCATTACCTGGCGGATGAGCTGGAGGCGGGGCTGGGCGACGGGTCGGCGCTGGGAATCAAGATCGCGTATTCGCGGGAGATCGAGCTGCTGGGCACGGGCGGCGGGGTCGGGCGGGCGCGGAAATTTTTCGGGAACTCACGCCTCGTGCTCATCAACGCGGACACGCTGCTTAGCGCGGACCTGGCCGCGATGATGGAGCGCCACGTCTCGTCCGGGGCCGTGGCGACCATGGCGCTCAGCCGGCCGGCGGCGGGTGACGATTACACCCCGGTCATGGTTGACGCCGCTGGGATGGTGCGCCGGATCGGCGGCCGGCCGGAAAGCGCGGGGGAAGGGCAGGGAGGTCTCGATGCCTATCACTTCACCGGCCTCTCCATTCTCGAACCGGCGCTGGTGGACTACCTGCCGGCTGACCGCTTTGCTCACCTTGCCGCGGACGGCCTGGTCCCTGCGATCGCGGATGGAAAAAAGGTCGCGGCCTGGCCGTACTCGGGCTACTGGAAAGTCCTGGACAACGCGGAACGCATCAGTGAAGCGGAAGCCGACATGGAGGCGGGGAGGTTCGTGGCGGCAAGGGAAAAAGATAAGAGTAATTAACAAGGATATTAAGGATATTCAGGATAAAGAAAAAATAATTGCTCTTATCCTTAATATCCTTAACATCCTTGTTCTATTTTCTTCTCTTTAAAAGATTGAAACACCTACTCCGCGCATTTCGGGGCGGGCAGGCCGTGGGGCCCGTCCTGCTGGACCCACATCGAGTCTTCGGGGTCCACGGAAAACGGATCAACCGCGTAGCCTTCCAGGTCATGGATTTCGAAGTGGAGGTGTGGCAAAGACGATTCGCCGGAGGACCCGACGAGGCCCAGGAACCGGCCGCACTTCACCGCGTCGCCCGGCTTCACCGCGATGGTGTTTTTCTTGAAGTGGTAATACAGGGTGCGGTAGCCGTTGGCATGCCGGATCACGACCAGGTTCGGCTTCTTCTCGTGGCCGTGGCAGGAGACCTCCATGGTCCGGACGCTCGCGCGGCAACGGTCGTAATGGCCGTCGTCCACCGCCGTCACCACGCCGTCCGCCGCCGCCACGACCCTTCCGTCCTCCCGGTCCATGGCCTTGAACCCGCCCTTCAAGATGAAGTCCGAGCCGCGATGGTTGCCGTAGCAATGCGGAAATCCCCGGCCCCGGTAATCCTTGCAGCCGGCCCTTGCAAAAATGTCGTTTCTCCCGGGCTGCGGCTTATGGTCCACTCCTAAAAGGTGGAGCCTGAAATCGGCGCGCGGCCCGGGAAAATATTTGCCCTCCGGATCATCCACCGGCAGCCGGAACATGCGCGGGCCAGCCACCGTCCGCTCGCGGAACTCCTTTTTTACATTGCTCTGGCCGGAAGGTGCGCTGATTAAATTCACGCCCGCCATCATGATGATAAATACCAAAGGCATGGCTATTGCGACAGCTTTTTTCATTATTGATGGGTTTTATTAAACTGTAGCATTATGATATTTTAAAATGCAGAGACAATCAATTTAGACCCATGGCGCTGGAACAGTTCTGTAGCCAATAACCAATCCAGAGGAGGAATGATTATGAAGAAAAAGATGGCGATACTGGCAATGTTTGCCATGACTTGTTGCGGCTCGAGCGCTCCTTCCGGCCCGTCGCTCACAATCTATAATCAAAATTTTGCCGTGGTACGCGAGCTGATCAGCCTGAATCTCATCAAAGGCATCAATGACGTTAGCTTCAGCGGCGTGACCGCGCAATTGGAACCAGACTCAGTGGTCCTGCGCGACCCGTCCGGCAACAAGCCGATTCTTATTCTTGAACAGAACTACCGTTCGGAACCAATATCTGAAGCGCTGTTGCTCTCATACTATGAGGGCAAGACCATAGAATTCAGTACCGATAGCGGGATTATCACGGGTAAGATCATCAAGAGCGGCCATGTCCCGATCGGCCGGCCCAGGCAAGGAGGAGGATATTATAATTACGCAAAGTCTCCTGGTTTTCCTTCAGAGAGTTCGAACTTGCCTCTAGTGGAGGTTGATGGCAAGTTCAGGTTCGGGTTACCCGGCGCGCCGATTTTTCCCTCCCTTCCGGATGATGTTCTTCTAAAGCCGACGCTGCAATGGCTGTTGGTCTCGGACAAGGCCGGCGCGATAGACGCCGAACTTTCTTACGTTTCGAGTGGCATGAGCTGGGAGGCGGATTATAACCTGGTTTCGGAGCAGAGATCGGACCTGATGGATCTGGTAGGCTGGGTGACCATTCAAAACTGGAGCGGCAAGGAATTCAAGGATGCCAATATCAAGCTGATGGCGGGAGATGTAAGCAAACTCCAGAAGAGAGATGAAGTCATGGAATATAAATCTCACGTGATATCAGGTGATGATAATACTTTCCAAGTGACGGAAAAAGAGTTTGACGATTATCACCTTTACACCCTTCCACGGCTCGTAACCCTGCATGACAGCGAAATGAAACAGGTCGAGTTCATCCGGGTATCAGGAATCAAGTCAAAGAGATTCTATGTTTATAATGGAGTTGACTTGAGCCATGACAGTATTTACGGACTTGATCGCCGGAACGACAAGAGTTATGGCGCCAAGTCCAACACCAAGGTCTGGGCAATGCGCGAATTCAATAACTCAAAAGAGAACCATTTGGGTCTGCCGCTGCCCAAGGGAAAAATGAGGTTCTACATCAGGGACGATGACGGGTCGCTCCAATTCGTCGGAGAGAATGAGATTGATCATTCTCCCAAGGATGAGCTGGTGCGGGTCTATACCGGCAATGCGTTTGACATAGTGGGAGAGCGTACCCAGACCAATTTCCGGGGTGGCGGCAGGCCTGCTGATTGGGTCGAGGAACAATTTGAGATAAAGGTAAAGAACCATAAGAAGGAGAAGGTGGAGGTGAGGGTCGTGGAACACCTGTCCCGCTGCTTCAATTGGGAGATCAAGAACAACTCACACCCTTACCTCAAGACCGACGTGCAAAACATCGAGTTCAGGCTCCAGATAAAGCCGGAGGACGAACAGAAGATTACTTACACGGCGCGTTATACCTGGTAATAAAACCGCCTCACTCCCTTTCCAGGTCGCGGAAGAAGCAGGAGCGCTCGCCGGTGTGGCAGGCGGCGCCTTGCTGGTGGATGCCGATAAGGAGGACGTCGCCGTCGCAGTCGTACTTGATCCACTTGACGCTCTGGAGGCACCCGGAGGTCTCTCCCTTTTTCCAGAGCTTTTGGCGCGACCGGCTCCAGTAGTGGCAGTAGCGGGTTTCCAGGGTGAGGCGGAGCGATTCCTGGTTCATCCAGGCCATCATAAGGACCTCGCCGTTATCGGCGTCCTGGGCGATGGCGGGGATGAGGCCCTGGTCGTTGAGCTTGAGCTTTTGCATGATGGCGGCCATGTCCGCCGGAGAGATTCTGGTCATGATTTTTCCCGTCCTCAATGAATTCATTTAAGCGCAAAGCCGCAAAGAACGCAAAGAAAGATCGTTGTTTTATGGTAGGATGAAAACCTTTGCGCCCTTTGCGTCTTTGCGCTGAAGAAAACCCTTATCAATGCACCTTCATGCGGCCAATGGTCCAGCCGATTATCGTCCGAAGATTTTGTTCAAGATGCCCTTTTGTTTCTGGCGCTGGGTGAGGAACGCGAGCTCGCGCGCGGCGGATGCGTTGTCGGCGTTGATTTCCAGGGCCATGCGGAAATATGACTCCGCCTCATTGTTGTCCTCCTCGCGCTTGGCGATGACGCCCAGATAATACGGGGCCATGTCGAGTTTGGGGTCAACCTTGAGCGCGGAGTGCAGGTAGCCCCTGGCCTCGGCGGCTTTCTCGGGCTGGGAGCGGAAGATGGCCCATCCCAGGTCCATGTAATACTCGCCATATTCGGGGTCGAGGTCCACGGCCTGCTTGAAACACTCGCGGGCGTATTGGGGCGCGTTCTGGCGCATGTACCAGTGGCCGCGGGTCTCCATTTTCTTGGCCAGGGATTTCTTGAAGCCCAGGTTCCAGGCGCGCTTTTTCTCGTCGTCGAACATCTCCCTCTCATACTCGATCCTGCGCTCGGGATTGACCAGGGTCTGATAGGCCTCGTCGAGCTTCGCGGCCAGGGCCGCGGCCCGTTCGTCCAGATCACCGGGCAAGGCGCCGCTGGTTCCATCCGGGCTGATTATCTTTTTCTTTTTCGTATAGGCCTCGTTTAATTCCGAGGTCCCGTCATCCACCGTTACCTCCAAAACATCGTAGAGGGTCTTGGCCTCGTCAAGCTGTTTCTGGAGCAGGGCGAATTCGCGGCTGATCCGTCCCTTCTGCGCGGTGGACAAGACCGGCGCCGGTGCCGGGGCCGGCTGCTTTTTTTTCGGCTTTGCTCCGGCGGGCCTGACGACCTCCCGCCTGAAGTCTTCAGCCGGCCGGCCCGGGGCCTTGGGCTCAGCCTCGGGGGCGGGGGCCGGTTTAGCGGCGCGGCGTTTTGCGGGGGCCTTGCCGATTCCAACGTGCTCCCTGGTTCCCCGGGCCGATGCGTACATGGAAGAGGAATGGTGAGACTGGGACGCTGGTCCGGGCGGGGCCGCGGTCTTGTCCGGGGGAGGAGCGGTTGACCGGCCCAGATTGGTGGGCGCGAAATCGCCGGACTCGTTTTCCGGGACAAAGGTGTCGCAGTCCATGGTCCCTTTGTCCTCGCTCAAGCATATTTCCTCGATCTCCAGGACGTCGGCGGTTTCCAGGATGGCCTCGGGCAGCGGTGGCTCCTTGAGCGACGGGGTGTCCTCGATGATCTCCTCCTGCGGAATCTCGCGCACGAACTCCAAGAGTCCGGTGACTATAAGCAGGTACAAGAGGTAAATTGCCTGGTTGATGTCCTTGAACTCGTCCTGCAAGAGCGCGATGGCGCCGGCCACGGGGGTTTCGCGCAGGAAGATGTCGAGGACGTGGCTGTGCTCGTAGAGGGGGCCGGGGAGGAGGAAGTAGTCCTTGATGCCGGGGTTGAGGCGGAGCTTCCTGTTCTCGACGGCAAAGATGTCGGCGGCGAGGTCATGGATGTGGTAGCGCCGCATTCCCTCGTAGATGATCTCGAGGGGGTTCAGGTCGTACATGGCGATGCCGTTCAGGACGTCTTCCGAGTCCTGGAAGGCGTAGTTTCCCTCCTTGTAGCCGCAGGCCTTGATGATGATCTCCTTGGCGGCCTGCACCTGGTAGTAATAGAGCTGGCTCAGGGTGATCTCGTGGACCATCTGGATGCATTCCTCGATGGGGATGTTCTTTTCCTCGGCGAGCTGCTTGATCTGGAGCACGTCATCGTGGTTGAGCATTCTGTCCTTGGCCATGACCTCGATCATGGAGTTGCCGGGGCTGGTGGTCTCGGCGAAGATGGGGATGCCGTTGAAGGCGTAGATCTTGATCTCGACGCGGCCCTGCCTGATAACGAGTATTCCGGTCCTGCGGTTGGCGAAGAGCAGGCCGAGCAGCTCGACGGCGGCGTGTTCGGAGAGGCGGCCTCGATCAATAGTTTCGCTGTTTAAATGTTCCAGGCCCATGAATTGACACCTCCGGAGGCGGTCCGTGGCGCTCCGGTTTTTAACAATTTAATATCTCGCGCCGCTTTTTGCAACGGCGGAAGGAGAGCGGAAGGAGAGCCAGGGTCATTCGGCGCGGCCGGGCTCAGGGTTTTTCCTCGTTCCCGTTCTCCTCGTGCTGCTCGTCGTAGCGTACCAGCTCCTCGAACATGATGTCCACGCCGATGATCCCGGCCATGTTCTCGGTCTTGGGCTCGACGATGGGCCCGGACACGGTGACGCAGAGGCGGCTGGTGATGCGGGAGGTGTACATGTCGGTGACGTGGGCCTCTCCGTCGGCGAGGGGCATCTTGAACCAGGCGCGGTCGGAGTAGTCGCGTCCGATCACCTCCTCGGAAAAGGCGTGGCGGTCGCCGGTGTGCGTCACCGGGTGGGTAATCAGCCTGCCGTCCATGTTGACCACGTAAGCGTATTGGATGAACGGGTTTTCATGGAGCAGTTTCCGCAGCAGGGCCTCGATGCGCTTGGGTTTCATGCTCTTCAGCTCCTCGCCCTCGATCACGGTCTCGACCAGGTGGCGGGCCAGGGACTCGGCGTGGCGCTTGAGACGGTCGAAGTTGGAGGTGAAGTACTGGGGCAGGTACTTGGCGGCCTGCTGCCGCATCTCCCTCCTGGAGATGGAGGTGATGCGCCCGGCGTCGTACTGCTCCTTGACCCACTGGGCGAGCTTGAGGACCCCGGGGTGGCGCTTGCTGATGCGCGACTCTCCCTTGAGGCCGAGGTGGTCGTTGGTCCAGAGGGCGATGCCGGCGGTGCCGGACTTGTCGTTGATGATGACGCGCATGGGGCGGTTCAGGATCAGGTTGGTGTCGAAGATGTTGTAGATCTCCTCGTTCTTGATGGCGCCGTCGGCGTGGATGCCGGCGCTGGTGGCGTTGAACTCGGCGCCGACGAACGGGTAATTGGGGGGCACGTGGTATCCGATCTCCTTTTCGAAATACTCGGCGATCTCGGTGATCACTCTGGTGTCAACGCCGGCGCCCTCGCCGCGGAGCTGGAGGTATTCCATGACCAGGCCCTCGATGGGCGGGTTGCCGGTGCGCTCTCCAAAGCCGAGCAGGGTCCCGTTGGCGGCCGAGCAGCCGGCGAGCCAGGCGGCGACGGCGTTGACCAGGACCTTGTGAAAATCGTTGTGGCCGTGCCATTCCAGGCAGTCCTCGGGCACGCCCGCGTCGTCGAGCATGGCTCGGACCCATTTGTCCACGGAGCGGGGCAGCGCCGCGCCCATGTAGGGCACGCCGTAGCCCATGGTGTCGCAGATGCGGATCTTGATCCGGGTGCCCGACTCCTCCATCAGCTTCATCAGCTCCTGGGCGAAGGGCACGCAGAAGCCGTAAACATCGGCGCGGGTGGCGTCCTCGAAATGGCAGCGGGGCGTGATGTCCATGGCCAGGGCCTCTCTAACGATGCCCAGGTAATCGTCCATCGCCTTTTTCCGGGTGGATCCCATCTTGAGGTAAATATGGTAATCGGAGGCCGAGGTGAGGATGCCGGTCTCGCTGAGCTCCATTTCCTTGACCAGCTTCAGGTCCTTCTTATTGGCTCGGATCCAGCCGGTGATCTCGGGGTACTTGAAGCCTTGCTCGCGGCAGCGGTTCACCGCCTCCTTGTCCTTGTCCGTATAGAGGAAGAACTCGCTCTGGCGGATGAGTCCGGAGGGGCCTCCGAGGCGGCTCATCATGGTGAAGATGTCCACGATCTGCTGCACGGAGTAGGGCGGCCGGGACTGCTGGCCGTCGCGGAAGGTGGTGTCGGTGATGAAGATGTCGCGGGCCGGACTGACTGGAGTCAGCCGGTTGTCGAACGCGATCCTGGGCGCCTCGCTGAAGGGGAAAATGTCGCGCAGCAGGTTGGGCTGCTCCACGTCCTTGAAATAGTTCTGCTGGAAGAGCCTGGGGTCTGACACGATGTACCTGCGGTTACGGTCCCATTTGGCCATGGCGAACTCCTTTTCCTCGATATTAAATCAATCAAGAATGAATTTCAGGCCGTAAATCAGTGCTGTCCAAAATAAACGGACCGGAAAACCGCCAAGGCGCCAAGAACGCCAAGAATCATGATTTTATTTCAATCTCAATCCAGCTTCCGGCCAAATGATTCTTTCTTGGCGCTCCCGTCGGCCGGTTCGCCAAGCAGGTTGGGGCCAAAGCCCTAGAGCTGTTTTTTAGTCCCGCCATAAAGAAACAACAGGATTTACTTGGCGATTCTTGGCGTTCTTTGCGCCTTGGCGGTTTTATTAGCTCCTATTTTGGACAAGAGTGCCCGCGGATAATTAAGATAACACATCGCGGGAGGGCGGACAAAAATCAGGGCCGGGGATCAGAGGCGGTCGGAGAAGCCGGGGGCCAGGCGCTTAAAGCAGAAGGCGCCGGCCAAGAGGGCGGCCAGGGCGAAGGCGGCCAGGCTGATGAGGGATGCGGGGTCGGGCCAGACGGCGTCGAGGATGGACGCGCGGTAGGCGCTGATGAATCCGGCCAGCGGGTTTAAAGCGATGATGATGCGGTAGCGGTCCGGGACCAGGTCCGCCGGATAAAAAACGGGAGTGGCGTAAAACCAGACCAGGAGCAGGAGCGGAATGACGTGGGCCACGTCGCGGACGTAGGCCGACACCGCGCTCACGATCATGGCGAGGCCGATGGTGAAGAGGAGCTGGAGGCAGAGGAGCAGGGGCAGGACGGCCAGGGTCGGGGCGGGGGCGTGGACGGTGACTCCGGCCATGGCCATGAGGATGGCGAAGCCGGCCAATTGTCCGAGGAGGGCGGCGAGGGCGGGATGCGCCGGGAGCACGGACAGGGGGAAGCGGGCGCGGGTGACCAGGTTGCGGTTCTCGATGACCACGGTCCCGGCGCGGGCGATGCCCTCCTGGAAGGCGAGCCAGGGAAGGATGCCGCAGAGGATGTAGAGGGCGCTAACGGAGATGCGTCCGCTCGGTCCGAAGCGGGCCTTGAAGACCACGGTGAAGATGAAGGTGAAGACGGCGAGGAGCAAGAGCGGGTTGATGAGGGTCCAGAAAACGCCCATGAGCGATCCGGCGTACTTGGACCTGAAATCGCGGACGGTCATTTGCCAGAGCAGGCGGCGGTTCAACCAGAGCTCGGTGATCGGTCCCGGTGCCATAGGCAGAGTGTATTATGAAAAAACGGGGCAATGCAATCCGTCTCCGGGGGGGCGGGCCCGGGCGGGAAAGAAGGCGATTGTGGTGCGGGCCTCCGGCCTGCACCGAGGAGAATTTGCAGGCGAGACGCCTGCACCACAATGTAAAGGCATTTCCGGGACACTACACTAGTTTGAGCCCCGGCTCATGGGGAGGAGGTCAGTGGCCCCGGAACCCCCGAAAACGCGGACCCCGGCCTTGTCCACGGTGTTGTCGCCTTTTTGCACGTGATGGTTCTGCATGAAGATGTCGCTGTCGCCGCTGACGAGGGTACTGATGCCCCACATGGCCTGGCCGAGCGCGTTGAAGGCCACGAATTCAAGATCGGCCCCGTTCTTGGCGGTGTCCTTGCTCGTTGATCCGAAGATGGTGGTGAAGTAATTCCCGTTGGTCAGCGGTTTGAATTTCTCCCCCCTCAAGATGGGGTCATAGCCCAGGGAGGTTTTGCACTCGTCCCAACTGTTAATGGCCTTGTTGTTCCCCGGGCCGTCGCCGTTATCGGTGAATTTCAGATCGTTGTTGCAGTCAACGAACACGAAGTAGGCGTCGGGGCTCGTCCCCTTGGCACTGCCGTCGCGCCTCCAGAAGGCGACGCCGTGGCTGATGCCGCTGGAGATGGACCGCATCCGGGCGAGCTGGAGCGTGCCGTTAAGCTCGCGGACGTCGCCCTGCAGCTTGATCCGATCAATGGCGGACATGTAGCTGAAGATGGCCATGGTGATCAGGATCCCGAGGATGCTCATGACGATCATGAGCTCGATGATACTGAATCCCTTTTCCCCGCCATGATTAGTGCGCGCCATGTTAGTCTCCCTTTTCCACCCGGCCGGGACCGGCTGGCCGGCCTGATTCACTGCTTTTCCACACCCATACCTGACGCTTTACTATTGAGCTTAGCATAGTTTGTTGAGCGGCACAACCGTTTTCTTCGGGGCCTGATTGGGGGGCCCCCGGCCCCGGCATTTCACATGTCAATCCCGTAGTCCTTGATCTTGTAAAGCAGGGCGCGGTGGCTGATCTGCAGGAGCTTGGCGGCCTGGGTGCGGTTGCCCCTGGTCCGGGACAGGGCCCGGCGGATCAGCATTTCCTCCACGTCCCGCATTACCCTTTTGATGCTGAGCTCGGAGTCCGGGATGCAGATAATCCCCTCGTCCTTGCGCTGGCGCAGGTAGGGGGGCAGGTTGTCGGGCAGAATCCGGTCGCCCTCGGCCAGGGCGATGGAGCGCTCGACCGCGTTCTCCAGCTCGCGGACGTTGCCCTCCCACGATGATGAGATGAGCAGGTCCAGGGCCTCGGGGCTCACGCCCTTGATCCGGCGGCCCAGCCGCGCGTTGAATTTCAAGATGAATCCATCCAGCAGGACCGGGATGTCCTCCTTCCGCTCCCGAAGCGGCGGCAACTGGATGTTCAGGACGTTGAGCCGGTAATACAGGTCTGACCGGAACCGCCCGGCCTTGACGTCCTCCCCCAGGTTGCGCAGGGTGGAGGCGATCACCCGGACGTTGACCTTGGTCGAGTGGGTGTCCCCCACCTTCCTGATCTCCTCGTCCTCCAAGACGCGCAGGAGCTTGACCTGCAGCAAAAGCGGCAGCTCGCCGATCTCGTCGAGGAAAATAGTGCCGCCGTCCGCTTCCTCGAACAGCCCCTTCTTGGTATGGGAGGCGTCGGTGAAGGCGCCCTTGACGTGGCCGAACAGCTCGGACTCGATCAGGGTCTCGGGAATGGCCCCGCAGTTCACGGGAATGAACGGGCCGCCGTTCCGGGTGCTGGAGTAATGGATGGCCTTGGCGATCAGCTCCTTGCCGGTGCCGCTCTCGCCGGTGATGAGCACGGTGCTTTTGTAGGCGGCGATCTTGCGGACCGTATCCAGGATCTCGCGCATCCGGGGGTTCCGGGAGATGATGTGGTCAAAGCTGTACTCGGCGCCCATGGCCCGGCGCAGCGTGGTGTTCTCATGCACCAGCTTCTCCCGCTCCTCGGCTTTCTTGAGGGTCAGGATCACCTCGTCGGCGCGGAAAGGCTTGGGGATGTAGTCATAAGCGCCCTGCTTCATGGTCTCGATGGCGGTGTCAACGGTCCCGTAGGCGCTCATCATGATCACGGCGCCGGGAATGCCCTTCTCCTGCATCCTCTGGAGCAGGCCCGGCCCGTCCAGCTTGGGCATGCGGATGTCGCAGAGCACGAAATCAAACGAGCCGTTCTCCAGGCGGGCCAGGGCCTCCTCCCCGTCCGCGGCCTGCCCGCATTCGTAGCCCTCCTCGCTCAAGAGAACGGAGAGCATGTGCCTCATGTTCTCTTCATCGTCAACGATGAGCACCTTCCGGGCCATGAATCTCCTTTGCTTCCCCTGTACTACTAAAATGCAAGATGCATAAGTTTGTTTGCATTTTTTTTGCCGCAGATGAACGCAGATGAACACCGATTAAAAGAAAAATTATTCCACGATCATCTGCGTTAATCTGCGTTCATCTGCGGCTCTTTTATTCTCCTGACACTTTGGTTGCGGCCCTTAGCCGCGCTGGGTTCAACCTCCCCCCGCCGCCGGCAGCCACACCCTGAAGGCCGTGCCCTTTCCCGGCTCGCTCGAAACGGATATTTTCCCGCTGTTATTTTCCACGATCCGGAGGCAGATTGAAAGTCCGAGTCCGGTGCCCTGTCCCGGCTGCTTGGTGGTGAAGAAGGGGTCGAAGATGCGGTCCAGGTTCTCGGGGGCGATGCCGGCCCCGGTGTCTTCCAGGATGAGCTCCACGCCCTTTTTCCCGTCCATCTCGGCGGGGCGGGTGGAGATGCGGAGCTCGCCGCCGCCCGGCATGGACTGCACGGCGTTCATGACGAGGTTCATGATGAGCTGGGCCATGGAGGAGCGGTTGGCGCGCACCAGGGCCGGGGAATCGAGCTGGGTGTGCAGCTCGATGCGCTCAAAGCCCTTTTGGGCGCTCAATAGGGTCAGCGACGATTTAATGGACTCGATCAAGTCGAGCTTGGCCAGAGACTCGTCCTGGGGCCGGCTGTAATCGAGGAGTTCCTTGATGATCTCATGGATGCGCTTGACCTCGTCCTGGATCCGGTCCACGATCTCGCGGTCCTTGGCTTCGAGGTAGCTGCGGCGGGAGATGATTTCGAGGTATCCGGCGATGGCGGCCAGGGGGTTTCCGATCTCATGGGCCACTCCGGCGGCGAGCCGGCCGATGGAAGCCAGCTTTTCGGTGGAGAGGAGCTCGCGCTGGGTCCTTGCCAGGTGCTCGTTCAAGCGCTTCATCTCTTCGAGGTTGCTGAGCAGGTCCCAGCGGTTCTGCTCCAGCCGGTCGCTCATTTTATTGAAGGCGCCGGCGAGCAGGCCGAGCTCATTGTCCGCGTCTAAGCTGATGCGATGGGACAGGTCTCCCTCCGCGATGCGGATGGTGGCCTCCAGGATCTCGCGCAAGGGGGTGACGATCACCCGGGAAATCAGGCGCCATCCGTAGACGGCGACGGTGAGCGCGAAGAAAATGATGTAGGGGATGATGATGTAGGGCGCGTATTCGGTGGCATACTCGACACTGAGGTAGCCGTAGGTCCAGTTGACGAAGATGGCGATCAGGACCACGGCCGCCAGCATGAGGATGGTCATATTGAGCACGACGTCGCTCACGATGGAGGACTGGGCGCGGGCGAGCGTCCGCAGCGACTCGAATTCCTCACGCTCCGAGCTGGCCGCAGGCCCCGGGGCCGCGGGGCCGGGCGCGAATTTTGGCGGAGCATCCATGTCAATCGGACTCGGCATTGCTTGCTACACCCACTCGATTATAATCCAGTATTTCTGCAGCCAGGGCCTCAGCATGATCACGATCAGGGCGGCGGCCGACAAAAACGGCCCGAAGGGCAGGGCATAGTTGCGGTCCGCCTTCTTCATCGCGGCCAGGACGAGCCACGAGCCAATGCCCGCGGCCGAGGCTATAAAGATCACGGCGGGGATGGCCTGGTAGCCCAGGAACGCGCCGATGCTCCCCATCAGCTTCACGTCGCCCCGGCCCATGCCTTCCTTCCCGGTCGCGTACTTGAAGACCATGAGCACGAGCTGGAACAGGCCCGCGCCAATGGCCAGGCCCACCAGCGCCTCCACCCAGTCCACCGGCCACGGTCCCACCCACGTCCGCGGCAAAAAGGCCATGATGATCCCGAGTGGAATGGTGCCTGCGGTGATGACGTCGGGCAGCAGGCGGTGGTCAAGGTCAATGATGCTCCCCGCCACCAGCGCCGCGCCGAAGACCAGGCAGGCCAGCGACGGGAGCCCCGGCCCGAACCGCCACAGCCCCAGCACCGCCCACAACCCCAGGCCCAGCTCCACCAGAAAATAGCGCGCCGAGATCCGCGCCCCGCAAAACCGGCACCGCCCGCGCAGCATGAGCCAGCTCAGCACCGGCACGTTCAAATACCAGGGGATCGGCCGCCGGCACGACGGGCAGTGGCTCCCCGGCTTCACAATGGAGAGCTCCAGCGGCCACCGGTAAATCACCACGTTCAGGAAGCTGCCCACCGAGGCCCCCACCGCGAACGCGAACCCGTAAAGCACGCCGCTCCGGTACATGTCAAATATGGCTTGCTTAAACTCCATGCTCCGCGTACTTTAGATTCCGGCCGCCGCTGACAAGGTTCCCCGTCGGCGTGGGAGCGCCCTTCCGGGCGCGATCCGGTTCCTTGGCC